>JAYUQS010000056.1:0-15112 GCA_043756645.1 Hyphomicrobiales bacterium
GCACAATTGTTTTCAGTGATCAGTCCCAAGCGCTGGCAATTGATTGAACGCTTGCAACATTTAGGTCCAAGCACGGTGCGTGGGCTTGCGCGCGCCTTGGACCGCGATGTGAAGCGCGTGCATGATGACGTGATGGCGATGATGGAATGGGGACTGGTGGAGCGCAATGACGAGGGGCTGGTGCACGTGCCTTACAGCGTGATTCATGCAGCGTTTGATTTGAAGGCGGTGGCGTGAGTTTTGTGGGGTGTCACCGTAATTCAGTTGACGGACCTGCCGGGCATTATTTTGAATGGGTCCATAGTACTACTCGGGTCAGATTTTTTGGAATTTGTCCGGCTCGCGACATTAGCGGTCCGAACATATCACGGCGAAGGCTAAAGTTTACAATGGAAATAAACCTGAATCCAAAGTGAAATCGCACGAAGGGGAGGTATCCTGCTGTCATCAACTCCCTATAACTCTTACGCCGCCCTCAACGCCTTTACATGACTCACGTCCACTTCCCGTTCAGCGTGCCAAGCGTCGTAGGCGGCTTGCATGTGGAGCCATGTTCCGACGCCTCCACCAAACATCTTGCCAATCAAGGCAGCGACATTGGGGGAGACTGGTTTGCGTTCGGCTAAAACATCATAAAGATGCTGGCGCGATATGCCGAGTCCTTCAGCAATTTCAGCTTTTGGTTTTTTAATGTCGTCAAGAATATCAGCGAGAACTGCACCCGGATGAGACGGGCACCGATTGGAATTACGAACGGCTTTAATGGTCGGCATTTGTATGTCCTCTAATGATACTGCTCAAAGTCCACCTGAAAGGCATGGCCTTCAGAAAATTCGAATGTGATACACCATGGGCCATTGATGTGAATCGTATAGCGCGTTGGTTTGAAGCCTCGCAACGCATGGAAATCATAGCCCTGAATGGTAAGCCCCTCGAGTGAAGAGGCCGTGCCCAACGTATCAAGGCGTAACAAAATTCTCTTCTGCAATCGCAAGTCGATCTTAGATTTGCCATTGGCAAACAAATTCGCGAGCTCTTTGTTTCTGAACGTTTTTATCACACGTAATTTTGTAATCAAATCGCTGGCAAATGTCAACAATCTACTTACAAAAATAGGTTTGTGCTCCCCTCACTCCGGATGTATTACACCCTTCTTCATCACGATGTTGCCATACAAGCGCCGCTCGGTTGTGGCGATTAGCGCGTATGAGCTTTTCACCTTGTTATAAAAATCCGCCCCCACCAGCACATGCATTTTTTGTTTGGGTTCGTGTTTGGCGACAATTGTGTCGAACTCCGTGAAAATCGGCTCGACGCGTTTCGGGTCCAGATAGGCTGCGGGACGCCAGCAGGCTTCGGGGACCATTTCGTCCAGCGGCATGACTGAGAGAATGGCGTCCATGATTTCTGTCACAGCTAGGCCATCCATGCGGATCAGGCGTTTGGCGTCGGTGTCGGCGGGATAGTTGCCATCGACGATGGCGATGTCGTCGCCGTGGCCCATGGCGCGCAAGACCTTCAACAGCTCCGGCCCCAAAATCGGGTTGATACCCTTCAACATTTTATTCTTCCTCTTTTAACAACACATCGCGGTCGACCATGAAATTGGCAAACAGCGGTAAACTTGCAGCACCCAAAGCGCGGGCTTGGATGCCAATGGTGCCCTCGGCAATCACGAAGGGGTTGATACCATCGGTATTCACACGCGCCATATGGCCACGCACGGCAGCCACCAATTGAGCGCGGACATGGGGTGGCACAGCACCGTCGATGATAATGGCGGCGGGGTCATTGACGGCAGCAATGGCGGCGGCCGCTTGGGCGATGCCGCGGGCGGCTTGGTCAACCCAGCGGTCGAGACCTGCACCGATGCGAGACCAGTCATCTTCATTTTTCCACAACATGCCGGTGTCGCGGCCTTCATCGCGCAAGTGGCGCTCCAACAAATAAAGTGAAGCCGAGCGGATCAACTGTTCGGTGCCGCCGGAACTGCGTTGCACAGGAATAGAACCAAAAGCCCCGGCGTTGCCCTTGGGGCCGTTGAAGACGTGGCCGTTCATGACCACGCCACCGCCGATGAAATAGCCGACATAGAAATAAGCAAAGTCGCGGAATTGCCGCCCCCGGCCTAAGAGTAATTCTGCGGCACAAGCGGCTGTGGCGTCATTGCAGGGCAAAACGGGCCACGGGCAAATGGCTGCGAGTTCTGCAAACAAATCAAAACGCTTCCATGCTTCCATAACGGAAGCGGATGCCCCTGCTTCTTCTTCCCATTTCCAAATATCAAACGGGGCGGCTACACCCATTCCGGAGATTTTTTGGCGTTGTTGCGATGTTAAATCAGCCAGCAACTCATCAATGCCCAATTTGGCAAAGCGCATGAATTCTTCCGGCGTTGGAAAGTGATAAGGGTGGTGCACGGCTTTGCGGGCCACCGCGTCCAAGCCCACAAGCACCAGGTCACCTGAACGCCGCCCGACTTTGAGGCCAATGGCAAATGTGCCTTCGGGTGCCAGCGAGAAGGGTTGCAATGGTTGACCCACCTTGCCCTTTTGCGCCTCGCCTTTGACGAGCAAGCCCTCTTTTTCCAATTGCCGCACGATGACCGATACGGTTTGCGGCGATAACCCGGTCAAACGGGCGATTTCCGCTTTCGGCAGGTTGCCATGGGTGCGGACCAGCGACATGACCAGGCGCTCATTATAAAGCCGGACGCCGGTTTGCGACGAGCCGCGCATGCCGCTTTGTGGGCGGTCCAGCTGCTGTTTATCGGTGACAGGTGTCATCATGGTGTTCAGCGTTTTTCCTACGGGTCAAACTTCAAGCTGCGATGGCCAGCGCCAACTGTCAATTAATAAATCATGCCGATTTACTTATTGACTCGGAGCCGCGTTCCGAGTCATCATCTCACCAGTGCTCAAATTTCGTTCGGAAAATTGTTGTGCTTTAACTGCTTTCTTGGCCCGGTCGTTTGCCGGGCCTATCCATGGGAGGACTTTATATGAAAGCTCTTTTGAAAACCGCCCTCGTTGGCGTCGGCATGTTCGCTCTTGCTTCAACAGCTCAAGCTGCTGGCGGCGTATGCTTGATCACCAAGAACAACACCAACCCCTTCTTCGTCAAGATGAAGGAAGGCGCAGAAGCCAAAGCAAAAGAACTCGGCGTTGAGTTTGCTGCTTCTGCTGGCAAAGTGGACGGCGATGCCGGCCCACAAATCGAAGCCATTGAAAACTGCGTGGCCGCTGGCCATAAGGGCATTCTGATCACCGCGTCGAACGACTCGGTTATTCCTGCTCTGAAAGCTGCCCGCGCTGCTGGCCTGTTGGTTATCGCTCTCGACACGCCAATTGGCGATGCTGAAGCTGCTGACACAACCTTCGCAACCGACAACTTCGAAGCTGGTCTTCTGATTGGTAAGTGGGCTGCTGCCACCATGGGCATGGAAGCCACAAAGGCTGCCAAAATCGGCATGCTCGATATCAACAAAGACAACATCTCGGTTGACGTTGCCCGTGACACAGGCTTTTTGACAGGCTTCGGCATTGCTGTTCCTGACCTCAAGGTTATGGGTTCAGAAACCGACACCCGCGTGATCGGCCATGAATCTTCGGGTGCAAACCCAGAAGGCGGCTTGAAGTCAGTCGAAAACCTGCTGGCCAAAAACCCAGACATGAACGTGATCTACACGATCAACGAACCAGCTGCTGAAGGCGCCTTCCAAGGCATGAAAGCTGCCGGCAAGGAAACCCAAGCTCTCATCGTTTCAGTTGACGGTGGCTGCCCAGGTGTGAAGTCAGTAACCGATGGCATCATCGGTGCAACCTCCATGCAGTTCCCATTGTTGATGGCATCGAAGGGCGTAGAAGCCGTTGCAGCCTTCGCCAAGGATGGCACAAAGCCAGCCAACTCTGATGGCCTGAACTACTTCAATACCGGTGTTCAATTGATCACCGACAAGCCAGCTGAAGGCGTTCCTTCGATCACCTCAGCTGAAGGTGCAAAGATCTGTTGGGGCTAATACCTCGCTGATTTTTCAGTATTGAAATGTGAAGGGCGGCTGTTATGGTCGCCCTTCATTATAAGTAAAGGCGGGAAAACCGCTGGGGCGTTAGCGCGATTTTGTCGTTTCATAGAAACGCCAAAACACTGAAGGGACGGGCAATGAGCGATCAGGGATCAGCGACAAAAGTCATTTCAGACTTTGAAGCGACATTGAACAAGGCCGACACCAAGGTGGCGGAATTTGAAACCCGTGCGGATACTTTGTTGGATAAGGTGCGGAGTTTTCTGCAAGCCTATAATACGGCCATCCCGGTTTTTGTTTTGCTGCTTTCGATTTTTGTCTTCGGCTTCACCTCAGGGGGCCGCTTCTTCACGGCGAACAATCTGTCGATTGTGTTTCAGCAGGTGACGGTGATCGGCATCATTGCCATTGCGCAAACCATTGTGATTTTGACAGCGGGTATTGATCTTTCGATCGGTGCCATCATGGTGTTGTCATCGATTGTGATGGGTAAGCTTGCTGTGCATTCGGGTCTGCCTGTTCCACTTGCCATTGGTGCAGGCTTTTTTGCCGGTGGTGCCATGGGCTATCTCAACGGCATCTTCGTGACGCGGCTTAGATTGCCGCCGTTCATTGTGACGCTCGGCACGCTCTATATTTTCTCTGCCCTCAAAATCTGGTACTCGAAGTCAGAATCTATCCGCGCCGTTGATACGGAAAAGATCGCGCCAAATCTCATTTTTATGGGTTGGGATGTGTTCAAGGTGGTGGACAAGGAAAGTTTGTTTGCGGGTGCCACGCTTAAAATTGGCGGCGTTTGCTTTATCCTTCTCGCGGTTTTGATCTGGTATTTGCTAAACCGCACGGCTTGGGGCCGTCACGTTTATGCTGTGGGTGACAATACTGAGTCGGCTTTGCTTGCCGGTGTTCAAACTGACAAGATGCTGCGCTCGGTTTATACTGTCGCTGGCGTAATTGCGGCTTTCGGCGCTTTCGTTTTGATTGGCCGCGTCGGTGGCACCGTAACGCCGCTGGCTGGTGAAACGGCGAACCTCGACTCGATTACGGCTGTGGTGATTGGTGGCACATCGCTGTTTGGCGGGCGTGGTTCGATTGTGGGCTCGGTGCTCGGCGCATTGATCGTGGGTGTGTTCCGCAACGGATTGTCGCTCTCAGGTGTAGATGTGTTGTGGCAGGATTTTACGGTGGGCTTTCTTATCATCGCCGCTGTTGCAATTGACCAGTGGATCAGAAAGGCTTCGGCATAATCATGGCAAAGAAAGTTATCAAAAAAGCTGTGAAAAAAGTTGCTGCAAAAAACGTCAAAAAACCTGCGGCGCGTGCAACCATGGTTGTGGCGAAGACAGCACCCGTTGCTCCAGCAGAGCCAGCGGTACCCCTGCTCACCACCCGCAATCTGGTCAAACGCTATGGCCGCGTCACAGCGTTGGACCATGCCAACTTTGATCTCTATGCCAATGAAATTCTGGCGGTGATCGGTGATAACGGCGCTGGCAAATCCACCTTGATCAAAGCCATCTGCGGTGCGGTGACGCCCGATGAAGGCGAAATCAGAATGAAGGGTGACGTGCTGCACTTCAAGTCCCCGCTCGACGCCCGGAAAGCCGGCATTGAAACGGTCTATCAGAATCTGGCACTGTCTCCGGCTCTTTCGATTTCCGACAATATGTTCATGGGCCGCGAAATCCGTGATCCCGGTTTTATGGGGAAATGGTTCAAACTTTTGGACCGGAAGGCGATGGAAAAATTCGCGCGGGATAAGTTGTCAGAGTTGGGCTTGATGACGATTCAGAATATTTCGCAACCGGTGGAAACCTTGTCGGGCGGCCAGCGGCAGGGTGTGGCGGTGGCGCGTGCGGCTGCCTTTGGTTCCAAGATTGTGATCCTGGATGAACCGACCGCTGCACTTGGTGTGAAAGAATCGCGCCGGGTTTTGGAATTGATCCTGGACGTGAAGAAGCGTGGCCTGCCGATTGTGCTGATTTCGCACAATATGCCACATGTGTTTGAAGTGGCGGATCGCATTCACATTCACCGTCTGGGGCGGCGTCTTTGCACGATCAACCCGAAAGACTTTACCATGTCCGACGCTGTGGCCTTCATGACAGGTGCGAAGGCGCCACCGCCGGAGTTGGTGGGTTAAGGTGGTTGCCACTGAACTTGCCGATGACGTGATCGCAAGGGCAGGCACTACAACGCGTTTCATTGTCGGCATTGCGGGGCCTCCGGGATCCGACAAAACCACTTTGGCGGATGCGCTTTGCAAGTTGCTTCTCGCAAAAGGCGAGTCCGCAGTTGTGGTGCCGATGGATGGCTATCACTTCGACGATATGGTTTTAAACAAGCGTGGCCACCGTGCCCGCAAAGGCGCTTATTACACGTTTGATGCGCCGGGCTTTGTGCATCTGATCTCGCGTATCAAATCCAATGAACCCGACATTGCCATTCCGGTGTTTGATCGCACCATTGAAATGTCGCGTGCGGCAGCTGATGTGATTGATGGGTCAACGCGCTTCATTATCGTTGAGGGTTTGTATTTGTTGCTCAAGCGTGCGCCTTGGGCTGAGCTGAAGCCGCTGTTTGATGTTTCGGTGTTCCTCAATGTGCCAAGAGCCGAACTTGAACGCCGCCTGACCCAGCGCATTCTTCATCACGGTCATGATGCGGAATATGCGCGGAACTGGATTGCTTCCAACGACATGCTGAACGCTGATGAAGTCATCGGCAACAGTGCGTTTGCAGATATTACGATATCGTCCTGATTTCGATACGATTTCGGAAAGTTTTCGTGACGTCTTGATAACAAGCGCCAAGCTTGCTTAAGCATGGCAATGCTTCTTGTCATCGATACCTGTTTCAACGCCTGTTCCGCTGCGCTTTATGATGAGGCAACGCAAAACGTCATTGCTTCCGGCTATGCGGAAATGGAACGCGGCCATGCCGAAGCCTTGGGGCCGATGGTGGAGCGCCTGTTTGTGGAGAGCAAAACCAAGCCTGCACACTTGACCCGCATTGCTGTCACCTATGGCCCCGGCACCTTCACGGGGCTTCGCATTGGTTTGAGTTTCGCCAAGGGCATGGCTTTGGCTTTGGGCATTCCGCTTGTGGGATTGAACAGTCTGAAAGCCACAGCCCAGCATGCGACGACAAAAGTCATCATTGCGCATCAGGCTGGCGGTACCGGATTATTTTATTGGACCAGCCCCGATGGCCCGGCCCTTGGGGCGGCTGATGACATTGCAGCCGATGCTCAAAAGCAAAATCGCGCGGTCATCGGATCAGGCTTTGACGGCGCAAAAACACTGTGGCCCGATGCGAAAATATTCTCAGGCTTTGCGGCAACATTGCCCGTCACGGGTGACAGCGTGGAACCACTTTACTTGCGCCCACCCGATGCCAAACCCAGCGTGTCAATTGCTGCCTCATCATCGCACTTGCGTTTGGCAACGCTGGATGATCTTGCTGTGATGGCCGACATTCACCAGTTATGTTTTGCACAAGGCTGGAGCGAGAACGATTTCGCCTCGGCACTTTCCATTCCCGGCGCTGGCGCTTTGCTGGTTGAACTTGCAGGCACAGTTTATGGTTTTGTGCAGTTTCAATGGGTGGCTGGCGAGGCCGAGATCAACAGCATTTGCGTGCTGCCCAATTATCGCCGCCAACATTTTGGCCGCGACCTGTTGCTGGGATTGTTGGCGCATCTCACACCCCTACACACCACTCAAATATTTCTTGAAGTGTCCGCCCATAACACCGCAGCAATCGGGCTTTATGAAACACAAGGCTTTCAGCGCAATGGTTTGCGCAAAGCCTATTACGCCGATGGTACAGACGCCATCACCATGGTCAAGGTGCTCTCACCTTGAACGGAACGTTTTCTGCAGCGCTGCGCATATTGGGCTTCGTGTTGCTGACACTGCCGTTGATGCCTGTGCAGGGGTCTTTCATTCTGCTCTGGCCGACAATGGCCAAACGCTTTCCACATTTATATCACAAACTGCTCTGCCGCATTCTTGGATTCAAAACCAAGATTACCGGGACATTACCTGAAGGCGGGCAGTGCCTCATCGTCTCCAACCACGTCTCGTGGATCGACATCGTTATCCTCAGTGCCGTGGCACCGCTGTCTTTCGTTGCAAAACGTGAAGTGGCGACATGGCCTCTGTTTGGCTGGATGGCAAAGTTACAACGTACAGTGTTTGTGGATCGTGAGCGCCGAACCTCCACCAAACACTCCCGCACTGAATTGGAAACGCGGCTGGCAAAAGGCGACCGCCTTGTGCTGTTTCCTGAAGGCACATCAAGTGATGGTGCCAGACTGCTGCCCTTCAAGTCGTCATTCTTTGCCGCAGCCACATCTCCAGAGATTGCAATTGTGCCTGTGGCACTCGCCTACACAAAAAACTGGGGCATGCCGCTGACCAGACGCAATCGCGCAACATTCGCTTGGTACGCCGACATGGAATTGTTGCCGCACCTTTGGGAAGCCTTGTGTGCGGGGCCGCTGACGGTTGAGGTTATCATTCATCCCCCTGTTGATGTGGAAACCGGTTTGAATCGCAAGCTTGCCACGGTGACAGCCGAACGCACCATACGCCGCAGTCTCGCAGCCGCTCTTCACGGGCGGGAGATTTTAGAGTAGCAGGCGGGGTATGAGCAAAACTGCCTTCGTCAAAAGCTATGGCTGCCAAATGAATGTCTATGACTCCACGCGCATGCAGGAGTTGTTGACGGCGCAAGGCTATGCGCAAGTCGATGCGCCGGAACATGCGGATTTGGTGGTGCTCAACACCTGCCACATCCGCGAGAAGGCGGCGGATAAAGTTTACTCAGAGCTTGGCCGCGTGAAAGAAATGAAGCGGGCGCGGCAAGCTGCAGGACACGACATGGTCGTGGCTGTTGCAGGTTGCGTGGCACAAGCCGAGGGCGCTGAAATCATCAAGCGCAACAAGACGGTTGATCTGGTGTTTGGGCCGCAAACTTACCATCGCTTGCCCGCAATGCTGAGGACCCGCGCTGAAACCGGCCTCCCCGTTGTCGATACCGAATTCGGGTTGGATGATAAATTCGAAGGTCTTGGTGGTGCGCAATCCCGCAAAGCCTTGAAGCATGGCGTAGCGGCGTTTCTGACTGTGCAAGAAGGCTGCGATAAATTCTGCTCGTTCTGCGTTGTGCCTTACACACGTGGTGCCGAAGTCTCGCGGCCGGTTGCAGCCATCATCGATGAAGCACAGGCCTTGGCCGAAACGGGTGTGAAAGAAATCACGTTGCTGGGGCAGAATGTGAATGCTTATCGCGGCCTGGGCGCATCAGGAGAAACCACAAGTCTCGCAGCCCTCGTCACAGCACTGTCATCGGTCAATGGCATTTTGCGGTTCAGATACACCACGAGTCACCCCCGCGACATGAGCGATGATTTGATTGCTGCCCACGCTGATAACCCGAAGCTGATGCCTTACCTGCATTTGCCCGTGCAATCTGGCAGTGACAAGATCCTGAAAGCCATGAACCGTGGCCACAGCGCACAAAACTACATTGATCTCATTGCCAAGGTAAAAGCGTCACGGCCTGACATTGCGCTGTCAGGCGATTTCATTGTGGGCTTCCCCGGTGAAACAGAGACCGATTTCGAGGACACGCTCGCGCTGGCCAAAACTGTTGGCTACGCTTCTGCCTATTCCTTCAAATATTCTGAACGTCCGGGAACCCCCGCCGCTGACCGGAAATTGCAAGTGCCTGAGGATGAAAAGTCAAATCGGCTTTACCGCCTGCAAGCCGTGCTGGCCGAGCAGCAGAAAAATTTCAATGCAGCCTGCATTGGTCGCAGCCTCGACGTGTTGGTGGAAAAGCCGGGCCGTATGCCCGGTCAAATGATCGGGCGCTCCCCTTACTTGCAAAGCATCCATTTTAACGGTGAGATACGTAATATTGGAGACGTTGTGAGATGTCGCATCGACGGCCAGACGCCGAATAGTCTTTCGGCAACAGTTGTGGAGTGATTCTGAACGTGACTTGACGGCTGGCCCTCGCGGTTCAATACTGTCAGTCCAAATGGAGAAAGTGACCACTTGAGCCCACCGATGAGCGCCATTGCGGCCCACCCCTTGCGCGGCACAGTCCCGCAGGATGATCAAACCCTCACACTTGCTTTTGATGACAACCGTTTGCTGCCCCATGTGTTTGGAGAGCATGACGAGCATTTGGCATTGATTGAACACCGCTTGGGCGTTGCAATCACGCCCAAAGGAAACAGGGTTGCGATCCGGGGCGGCTCGACTGCGGCTGAGGATGCGCGCTCGGTGTTGTTATCACTCTATGCCCGTGCCAGCCGCGGTGCAGATGTGACCAAGGGCGACGTTGATGGGGCCATCCGCATGATGCGCGCCAAAGACGAGGGTGCCAACGAAGCGGCGGTCAGAACCCGTCGCAAATCCGTCAATGCCCGCACTCCCAATCAGAAACTATATATCGACGCCATCCGCCGCCATGAATTGGTGTTTGGCATTGGTCCCGCCGGTACGGGTAAAACCTATCTCGCTGTCGCCTGTGCCGCCGAAGCTTTGATGAATGGTGAAGTTGATCGTATCGTCTTGTCGCGTCCTGCTGTTGAAGCGGGCGAACGCCTGGGCTTTTTGCCGGGCGACATGAAAGAAAAAATCGATCCCTATTTGCGCCCGCTTTACGATGCGCTTTATGATATGATGCCGCAAAGTCTGGTGGCCAAGGGCCTTGCAGAAAATCAAATTGAAATTGCACCTCTGGCCTTCATGCGCGGTCGCACCTTGTCCAATGCTTTCGTGATTTTGGATGAAGCGCAAAACACCACGCCGCAACAAATGAAAATGTTTTTGACAAGACTCGGCGAAGGCAGCCGCATGGTGGTGACGGGCGATCCGACACAGGTTGACTTGCCGAATAATATTACCTCTGGCCTCACCGATGCACTTGGCATTCTCAAGGGTGTTAAAGGCATAGAGCAAGTGCATTTTGTGGCTGAAGACATTGTGCGCCACGCGCTTGTGGGCCGCATTGTTGGGGCTTACGAAAAGCAAGCCGCGCGCAAGCCCAAGCCGTTAAAATGAGCACGACAATTCTGGTCGAAGATCCGGCTTGGGAACGTCTTGCCGATGTCGAAGCTTTAGGCATTCGCGCCGTCAATGCGACTTTCACAGGAAAACCTTGCACGGTGTCGGTCCTGCTCAGCAATGATGCTGAAATGCGCACGCTCAACAAACAGTTCCGCAAAAAAGACAAGGCCACCAATGTGCTGTCTTTCCCTGCGTCTCTGATGCCGGTGCCGCCAGGGGAAATGGCCCATTTGGGCGATATTGTGCTGGCTTATGAGACTGTTGCTGCCGAAGCCGAAGCCGCAAACAAGACTTTGGCTGACCATGTGACACATCTGATTGTGCATGGTACATTGCATCTGCTGGGGCATGATCATGAAGATGATGCAGACGCAGAAAAAATGGAACAGAAAGAACGGGACATTCTAGCGTCACTTGGAATCGCTGACCCTTACGCCACATGAGCAACGACAAAGTCACAGAAGTTAAAAAGGCCCCGAATTTCCTGAACCGGTTGCGCCACCGGTTAGCCGGCAGCAAAGATTTGCGGGAGAATTTGGAAAGCGTGATTGAGTCTCACGCAGAAAATACAGGTGGTCCCGGCATGGCCGCTGATGCCCGTTCGATGTTGGGCAATCTCCTTAATTTTCAGGATTTGCGCGTCAGTGATCTGATGGTGCCGCGTGCGGATATCGTGGGCATTGAAGAGGGCGAAACTTTGCGGGCACTGCTGGATCGGTTCGTTGAGGCCAATCACTCGCGCTTGCCGGTTTATCGTGAAACCCTTGATGACGTCATGGGCATGATCCACGTCAAAGATTTTCTGCGCTGGATGAATGCCAAGGGCCGTACATCAAAATCAAAATCTGTTGCTGGCATTTCGCTTTCAGCTTCTGAACTCTCAAGCACCATCAAGGGCCATCACAGCATTATTCGTGATGTGCTTTATGTGCCTTTGTCGATGCCCGCCTCTGATCTCCTGTTCAAAATGAAAACCTCGCACGTGCATTTGGCCGTTGTGGTTGATGAATATGGGGGCACCGATGGTTTGGTGTCGTTTGAAGATATCGTTGAAACCATCGTTGGTGAAATTTCAGATGAGCATGATGATGACGAAGATGATGTTCTGATCAAAAAACAAAATGACACCACGTGGATTGCCGATGCGCGCCTGGCGATTGCGACACTGGATGACATGTTCAAGGTGGATCTCTTGCCTGACGATCAGGAAGACGAAGCGGACACTTTGGGCGGCTTGATTTTTGAAATGTGCGGGCGGGTTCCGGTGCGCGGCGAAGTGATTGTGCACGCTGCAGGGCTTGAGTTTGAAATTGTCGAATCCGATCTCCGCCGTGTCAAACGCGTGCGGGTCCATATCAAAAGTACGATAGCCGTAGAACGAGACCCTGCGGGTAATGAGTCTGGTTGAGGTAAACGCATCAATAATTGATGTTCGATAACATTAATCAATGATGTAAATACTTCTTTACATCAATCAAATCATCAGCGATGACTCCCTTAACGACGCAATCTTATGCCGTCGGGGAGAACGCCTATGAACGCTGTCAATCATCTGCTCGATCCGGTTATCCGCGCCCAGCTTGCTATTTTGGGCCTGCGCTGGGCCAATTGCATTTCGTGGAATGCGGTGGAGGCGGTGCTCTATCGTGAAGCCATTGCGCGTGGCGAAGCTGAGGTGACGGCAAGCGGTGCCTTGTCGGTTCAAACCGGTGAGCACACTGGTCGCAGTGCGCGGGACAAATTCATTGTTCACAACAGCGCCAGTGCAGACAAAGTCTGGTGGGATCACAATCAGGCCTTGGAGCAGCGCCAATTCGACCTGTTAAAAGCCGATATGCTGGCCCATGCACGGCTGAAGTCGCTCTTCGTGCAAGACTTGCGGGCGGGAGCTGACATTGACTATGCCTTGGAAACGCGCGTCATCACGGAATATGCTTGGCATGCTCTGTTCATCCGCAATCTTTTGCTGCAACCCGGAAAAGGCAAAGCCTTCACGCCCAAACTTACGATCATCAACCTGCCAAGCTTCAAGGCTGATCCAGCGCGCCACGGCACCCGCAGTGGCACTGTGATCGCCATGGATTTGAAAGCCGGATTGGTTTTGATCGGGGGCACGGAATATGCCGGTGAGATCAAGAAATCGGTTTTCACCATGATGAATTTCCTACTGCCGCAACAAAGTGTATTGCCGATGCATTGTTCGGCCAATGTGGGCGCAAGTGGTGATACCGCAATATTCTTCGGCTTGTCGGGCACCGGCAAAACCACGCTCTCAACCGATCCTGAACGCCAGTTGATTGGGGATGACGAACATGGCTGGTCAGAAAATGGCGTGTTCAACATTGAAGGCGGTTGCTATGCCAAGGCCATCAATTTATCGGCTGGAAGCGAACCTGAAATTCATGAGGCTGCGCAACGTTGGGGCACGGTGCTTGAAAATGTCGTGCTCAATGCGGAAACGCTGGAACCGGATTTCAACGATAAAACGCTGACTGAAAACACAAGACTGGCTTATTCCTTGCGAGCGATCGGTAACGCCTCAACCAATGGCCAAGCCCCGCACCCCACAGCGATTATCATGCTGACGGCAGACGCATTTGGCGTGTTGCCGCCAATTGCAAAGCTGACCGAAGAGCAAGCCATGTATCACTTCATGTCCGGTTACACCGCAAAGGTCGCAGGCACAGAAAATGGGGTCACAGAACCGAAAGCCACATTCTCGGCGTGTTTTGGCGCTCCCTTCCTGCCGTTACATCCTTCCGTATACGGAGCAATGCTGCAAGCCCTGATCCGCAAACACAATGTGCCGTGTTATCTCGTCAACACCGGTTGGAGTGGCGGCGCTTATGGCGAAGGACAACGCATGCCGCTGGCCCTCACACGGGCGCTGATCAAAGCGGCGTTGTCGGGTGAAGTAACGAAGACTGATATGCGTAGAGACGAAAATTTCGGTTTTGCGGTGCCCATTGAAATTGCGGGCGTCGACAGCAAAGTGCTCAATCCACGGCAAAGCTGGCGTGATGAAAATGCCTATGATGCGGCAGCGCAGAAATTGCTGGGATTGTTTGCAGACAATTTCAAACGGTTTGAAGCGCCGGTTCAGCGGATTGCCGCGGAGTGAGGAAGGGACCTCATCCGTCTTGCGCTTGGCGCAATCCACCTTCTCCATCTGCGATGGAGAAGGGACAACTTTATAGTCGCTTCTCCATCGCAGATGGAGAAGCTGTCACGAAGTGACTGTTGAGGTCCTTTTAACTTTTCGGCTTTGACGCGAGGATCATGATGATCTGGCGTCCTTCGGGCTTTGGTTCGAGTTCAACCTTGGCCACATCAACCATTCCGGCTTTCACGCGCAGCAGCAGTTTGTAACCCAGATCCTGATGGTCCATTTCGCGACCACGGAAGCGCAGGGTGAACTTGACCTTGTCGCCTTCTTCAAAGAAGCGGCGTGCGGCTTTCATTTTGGTGTCGAAGTCATGATCATCGATCATGGGGCGGAGCTTGATTTCTTTCAGCTCAACAATCTTTTGCTTCTTGCGGGCTTCAGCCGCTTTCTTCTGTTCCTGGAAACGGAATTTGCCGTAGTCCAAAATCTTGGCAACCGGCGGGCTGGCATCGGGTGAAATTTCCACGAGATCAAGCCCCGCCTCTTCCGCCATAATCATGGCTTGCCGTGTTGGCACCACACCGACATTTGCGCCATCGGCCCCAATCAGGCGGACCTCGCGGGCATCAATGCGATTGTTGATTTTATGCTCATCTTCGCGCTGCGGCGGAGGGGCGTTGCGGTTTGTCGAAGGGCGGCGTGGGGGTAGGCTCAAGCGTCAGATCTCTCCAATTGTGAAACGCCAAAAATGCATGAATTGCGAATCCGGCAAACAGTCGTTAGCAAGAAACCAGACACATTTGAAGGGCCAAATCAAAATGACTTCGGTTGAATATGATGACAATTTGATGGATTTTTCACTGGCCTTTCTGAAAGACGGGCCAAATGACGATT
>JAYUQS010000057.1:0-5185 GCA_043756645.1 Hyphomicrobiales bacterium
ATGTTGGAAGTGCTGGAAGAAGATTATGTGCGCACGGCCCGTGCCAAAGGTCTTTCACCGCGGCGTGTCATCGGTATTCATGCCTTGCGCAATGCTTTGATTCCAGTTGTAACCTCAATCGGTTTGCAGATCGGGGCATTGCTCGCAGGTGCAGTCCTCACCGAAACAATTTTCTCTTGGCCGGGCGTTGGAAAATGGTTGGTCGAGTCGATTGGCAGGCGTGACTATCCGGCTTTGCAGGGCGGCATCTTGCTGATTGCGGCCTGCGTCATTTTGGTGAATGTATTGATTGAACTTCTCTATGGCCTGATCAATCCAAGGATCCATCATGGCAAGTGAAGTGATCCACGAGATTGTAAAACCACCCGGTAACTTGAAAGCATTTTGGAGCGCTTTCTCTGAAAATCGCGGTGCCGTCATCGGATTGGCTGTGGTGTTGTTTGTCGTCATTGCAGCACTCATGGCCCCACTGCTCGCGCCCTATAATCCGCTTGAGCAATTTAGAGGTGACACGCGTCTTCCCCCATTTTGGGTCGATGGTGCTGATCCTCGCTATATCCTTGGAACAGATGCGGTTGGTCGCGATATGCTGTCTCGTCTGATGTATGGCGCGCGCATTTCGCTTTTTATTGGCATGTCGGTGATGGCCGTTTCGATGCTCACTGGCACAGTCATGGGGCTTGCTGCTGCCTGGTTCGGCGGGATTGTTGATGTCATCCTTCTGCGCATCATGGACTTGATCATGGCGATACCATCTCTCGTTTTGGCAATCATGATTATTGCGGTGATTGGTCCCAGTCTGACCAACACCATCATTGCCGTAACGATTGTTTATTTACCACGCTACGTGCGTTTGGTGCGGGCGTCAGCACTGGCCGAGCTTTCGAAAGATTACGTGACCGCTGCAAAAGTTGCTGGAGTGGGTCCGCTTCGCTTGATGTTCGTAACCGTTTTACCAAACTGCATGGCACCCATCATCGTGCAGGCAGCACTTGGGTTGTCGGATGCCATTCTCGAAGCTGCGGGCCTTGGATTTCTAGGCCTCGGTGCCCAACCTCCGGCACCAGAGTGGGGCGCAATGTTGGCGGATACGCGCGATCTCATGCTGTCTCATCCGTGGGTCATGGCGCTGCCGGGACTTTGCATCTTGATAACTGTCATGGCGATCAATTTGATGGGTGACGGCTTGCGTGATGCACTTGACCCGCGCTTGCGGAAGAGTTGAAGCATGGCCTTGCTTGATATTCAAAATCTCAACGTCGATTTTAAAACCAGCTCAGGGTGGTTTCGCGCTGTTGACGGGGTGTCGCTACAAGTTGATGCGGCCCGCATTCATGCCATTGTCGGTGAATCGGGTTCTGGAAAATCCGTCGCCATGTTGGCCGTAATGGGACTGCTGCCAAAAACAGCACGTGTGACCGCAGATAAGATCGAATTTGACGGTCATGATATGCTCAAAATTTCAGAGCAGAACCGCCGCAACATCGTTGGCAAAGACATCACGATGATATTTCAGGAGCCAATGACCAGCCTAAATCCAAGTCTGAAGATTGGTTATCAACTCAGCGAGGCTTTGAAACATCATCTCGGCTTAAACAAGCAACAGCAGAAGCAGCGTATTCTGGAACTGCTCGACGCTGTTGGTATTTCCGATCCGGAATCTCGCCTCAATGCCTATCCACACCAATTTTCAGGCGGCATGGCGCAACGTGTCATGATTGCCATGGCTTTGGCGTGCAAGCCCAAGCTGATCATCGCCGATGAACCCACGACAGCCTTGGACGTCACGATACAAGCGCAAATCCTTGATCTGCTCACATCGTTACAACGTGACTACAAAATGGCACTGGTGTTGATTACCCATTCTATGGGTGTCGTGGCTGAAACAGCAGAATCTGTAAGTGTGCATTACGCTGGTCAAAAGGTTGAAGAGCAAAGCGTTGCCGCGCTTTTTGCAAAACCACGTCACCCCTATACGGCGGCTTTGCTCACGTCTCTTCCAGAACGCGCCAAGTCACGCAAACTTCCGTCTATTCCCGGCACGGTTCCAGGGCAATTTGATCGACCATCAGGCTGCTTGTTTTCGCCGCGTTGTGCGCGTGTTCAAGATCTCTGCAAACGCGAAGTGCCAGCTTTCATAAACGCCGCGATGTGCCATTTTCCATTGAAAGATGGGGCACGATGACGGTCATACTTCAAGCGCGGGATCTCAAAAAATACTACGCCATCAAGCCTGGTGTTTTTGCAGAAGCCCAAATGTTGAAAGCGCTTGATGGTGCCAGTTTTATCTTGGAAAAAGGCAAAACACTCGCCATCGTCGGGGAATCAGGCTGCGGTAAATCCACACTCGCTCGCTTGCTCACAATGATTGAATTGCCCACCGCTGGCACCTTGTGCATCGCTGAAAAGGAAGTTGCCGGGGCTGATGTGAAAACATTGAAAGCCCTGCGTCCCAAAGTGCAGATCGTTTTTCAAAACCCCTATGGTTCATTAAATCCACGGCAAAAAATTGGTCATGCGTTGGAAGAGCCACTTTTGGTCAATGGTCGCTTTACCGCAGAGGAGCGTACGCAAAAAGCCCGTGAAATGATGCAACGTGTTGGTCTACGGCCTGAACATTATGATCGCTATCCCCACATGTTTTCAGGTGGACAGCGCCAACGCATCGCCATTGCACGCGCATTGATGTTGGAGCCTGATGTGTTGGTGTTGGATGAACCAGTGTCCGCGCTCGACCTTTCAATTCAAGCCCAGGTCTTGAATCTCCTTGCCGATCTTCAACAGCAACTCGGTCTCGCCTATGTGTTCATCAGTCATGATTTGTCGGTTGTGCGCCACATCGCCGATGATGTGATGGTCATGTATCTTGGCCATGTTGTGGAGCAGGGTGATTGCAAATCGATTTTCAATACGCCGCTTCATCCCTACACCAAAGCACTGCTTTCTGCGACTCCAGTTGCGGATCCTAAGCACAAAAGACAGAGGATCATTCTCAAAGGCGAGTTGCCATCACCACTGTCTCCGCCAAGTGGCTGCCCCTTCAGAACCCGATGCCCGATTGCAGAGCCCCAATGTAGCTTGGAGTTGCCAGCACTGAGAAACATTGCCAAACATCAAGTAGCCTGTCACCTCGTTTGAGAAAACACTGCGGTTGAAAAAAACATTCAACCGATGTGACAGCCAGGCAGATGTTTTCCAGCGAGATATTCGGTGATCAACTGGCGATAGTGCACGGCCCCGAAACTGGAGAAATGCCCGCCGTGAACTACGTGTACTGGTAAGTCTTTGAGTGCTTCGCGGGTCGCGATGTAAGTGGGCAAATGCGAATGATGGGCATCGTCAATCAGCGGGCCGTCGTAGATCACAACACTTGAAAGAAAAATGCCGGATTTGCACTCGAAAAGTCCAATTTGGCTTTGAACCCAAAACTTATCGTCGTCGACGAGCCAGTTGCTGCACTGATCCAGCTTGAGGCTGGATGGTGAACCGCCAAGAACAAACCCCATTCACTAATTCCATGAAGTTATCGAGGTCACTTTACAATTAATGAGGTATTTTTAAAGCTTAGACGGGTTAAGCGATTGAAATTCATGAAGGTGTGCAATTAAACAAGCATTTTAAAATTGAAGATTGCGCAAAAACTTCATTTCCAATGATTCAACTTTACAGAGATAGATAAATCCGTGAAGTTTGATTATTCACAGCGGATAATCATGTCAATAAGCTCTTCACCTCGCTCTTACAAATACGCAGCCCGGCTGAACTCGTTCAGGGTCGGCTCGGGTAAGGGAATTGGTGCAGGACCCAGAGGCGAAGATGTGCTTGACCTATTGTCCCATGCTGCCGAAGTGCCCGGCCTGAATGCGGTGGACCTGAATTACCCTGACCATCTTGAAGGCGTACAACTCAAGGACATCAAGCGCCACCTCGATGACCTAGGCCTGTCCGTGAACGGTTTCGCTATGCGTTATTACAGTGATCCCGGTTTCAAGATCGGCGCTTTTACAAACCCGGACGCCAGGCTGCGCCGCCTCGCCATTGACCAAACCAAACGTGGCATTGATCAAATGCTTGAACTTGGTGGTTCCCTCATGACGTTGTGGATGGGGCAGGATGGTTTTGATTACTCATTTCAAGCTGACTATGTACGACTGTGGGACCAGACATTGGCAGCCATTTCAGAAGTGGCGGATCACGCTCCTTCATCGGAAGTCAGTATTGAATACAAGCCGAACGAACCACGAAGTTTTGCCTTGATGCCGGATATTGGAACGACACTTCTGGCCATTCACGAAATGGGCCGCAAGAACATTGGTGTCACCATCGACTTCGCCCACGTTCTCTATGCCGATGAAATGCCAGCCTATGCCGTGGCACTGGCGGCACGCCAATCGAAGCTCTTCGGCATTCACCTCAATGACGGCTACGCCAAGCGCGACGATGGGTTGATGGTGGGCACGGTTCATCCGGTGCAAACCATGGAACTGATCTATGTTCTGGAAGAGATCAAATACGACCGCCCGATTTACTTTGACACGTTCCCGGATACGACGGGCTTGGACCCGGTTGCCGAATGCAGTGCCAACATTGCAACCGTTGAAGCCATGCGCAAAGTCGTCAGAAAACTGCAAGCAGACAACCGCCTCAAGACGGCCATTGCCGGACAAGATGCTGTGACCAGCAACAATGTCGTGCGTGAGGCAATTTATGGAGGACTGTCAGCAGACACAGCAAGCACCTGAGCAAGAGAATCTTGCCATGGCAAATCGAATTTTAACCCCTGGGAGAAAACCAAAATGATAAAAATGACGAAGCGTTCAATGCTGCTTGGTGCCGTGACGGCACTTGCACTTTCGACGGTTGCATTTGCTCAAGACCTGGCACCGCTCAATTCTGACATTGAGCCAGACCGCATGGATTGGTCGCAGCTGGAAGCCAAGTTTGGCCCGATGCCAAAAGTGGAAGCGGGCATGAAGGTTGGTGCTGTTGCCAAGGCTCTGACCAACGAATATTGGCGCAGCCTCGGTGAAGGCTACGTGAAGTTTGGCTCAAAAGTCGGCGTGACTGTCGACCTGCAAGCCGGGCAAAATGAAAATGATCAGCTCGCCCAATTGGCCATTGCTGAAAACATGTTGTCGCAAGGTTACAAACTGCTGCTCGTGTCACCACAAACTGACTCAAACCT
>JAYUQS010000058.1:0-5185 GCA_043756645.1 Hyphomicrobiales bacterium
ATGTCGTCCTGACAGTGCTCATTTCAAAACTATAGACCCGCCCAAAGCCTGCCACGACGTAGAGTTTCTCAGGTCGCATTTGCCAGAAACCAAAATCACCAAAATCGACATAGAGTTCCGCGTAAGGGTGGCGTTGCAGATAGCTTTGGCGCACATCTTGTTTTTCTACGGCGAAAAAATTTCCCGTCACTGTCAAGCGCATCTCGGTCAGCGCATCGCGGCCTTCAGGCATGACACCCTGGACCACGATGCTGGCGCGCGAATCTTTGAGCAGGCCTTGGGTGTGGCGCGATAGTGTTGATGTCAAAATAACCGGATTGAAGTCTGCATCTACTGCAACATTCACCAGCGCACCAAAGGGCGCTTCCGTCTCAGGATCAATCACTGAAAGTGTGGCTGTTCGCGCCGCCTGCAACATGGCTTTTGCTGCAACCAGAGATTCCCGCTTTGTTTCATCCATGTGGCAACCCTCGCATTTTCAAACAGAACCGCCTATAGCTTTGCCACAATTTGTTCCACTTTCATACCTATGCGACAGGAGAGACAAAGGGAATGAACAAAAAAATGCCAACGATTGCACTCGTAGACGACGACCGTAACATTCTCACTTCCGTTGGCATGGCCATGGAAGCTGAAGGCTATACAGTCCAAAAATACAATGACGGTGCTGCCGCCTTGCAGGGTTTGCAAGACAACCCTCCTGACATGGCTATTTTCGATATCAAGATGCCGCGCATGGACGGTATGGAACTCTTGCGCCGCATCCGCCAGAAAACTGATTTACCAGTGATTTTCCTGACGTCAAAAGACGATGAGATTGACGAACTCTTTGGCCTTAAAATGGGGGCTGATGATTTTATCAAGAAACCGTTTTCGCAGCGTTTGCTTGTCGAACGCGTAAAAGCCGTGTTGCGCCGTGCTGCGGCACGTGATTCATCGGCACAACCCACCGAAGCTGCCAAAGTCATTGAACGCGGCAAGCTTGCGATGGATACGGATCGCCACTCCTGCACGTGGGAAGGCAAGCCCGTGGTGTTGACAGTGACGGAATTTCTCATTCTACAATCTCTGGCCCAACGCCCCGGCATTGTGAAAAGCCGCGATGCCTTGATGGATGCGGCTTATGACGACCAGGTTTATGTTGATGACCGCACCATCGACAGTCACATCAAGCGTCTGCGCAAAAAGTTCAATCAGGTCGATGAAGCCTTTGATGGCATCGAAACGCTGTATGGTGTGGGCTATCGCTTCAAAGAACAATAATCTTGCAGTGCCGCCCGGAAGGCGGCACTTTCGCCACTGATGTTGGATACCGCCAAACCACAAGACCCCGTCGAACGCTCTGACAATGATGATGGAGAGTTGCAGGACAGTCTTGCCAAATCGGCAAAGCCCAAGGGCAGCTTTTGGAACAAATTTTCGCCCGGCAGTCTGATCGCCCGCATCTTCCTGATCAATCTCTTGGGGTTGGTGATGTTGGCATTGGGAATTTTATATTTTAATCAGTTCCGCGAAAGCCTGATCAATGCCCGCGCACAATCGCTGCGCACTCAAGCGCAAATCATCGCCGCTGCAATCGCTGGTTCTGCTACAGCCGATACAGGCTCTATTGTGATTGATCCCAATATTTTGGACGAGGGGTCGGATGTGGCAGGCGATGCCGATCAGCCTGATGGTTTGGACTTCCCGATCAATCCTGAAACTGCTGGTCCTGTATTGAGGCGCTTGACTGCCAATACGGGCAACCGTGCGCAGATCATTGATGCTGATGGCAGTCTGGTGGTGGATAGCCGCTATATCTATGGTGGCGATATTATCGAGACCACTGACAATGTGCCGGTGGACGCCAATGTGCCGCAATTGGAACGGCGCTGGAACCAATTGATCACTTACATTTTCGGTTATGATTATCCGGTTCGCCTGGAATATGGCATTGACAACAACAAGACCTATCCGGAAGTCGCTGCCGCATTGAATGGTGCAAGCGTCAGCCAAGTGAAACTGGATGAGAACCGCGAAATCATTGTTGTGGTTTCAGTGCCCGTGCAACGCTATCGCGCAGTTCTGGGGGCTTTGGTGCTGACCAATAAGGGCGGCGAAATTGATGATGTTTTGCGGGCCGAACGCATGGTGGTGGTTTATACCTTTGGACTGGCTTCTTTGGTCACATTGCTGTTGTCGGCCTTGTTGGCAAGCACCATCGCCAACCCCATTCGCAAGCTTTCAGAAGCAGCCCAGCAGGTGCGGCGTGGCATTTCCAAACGTGCCGAGATTCCAGATTTTACAACCCGCAAAGATGAAATCGGTCATCTCTCAGGTTCCTTGCGGGATATGACGGGCGCACTTTACAACCGCATTGATGCGATTGAAGCTTTTGCGGCTGACGTGGCGCATGAACTTAAAAATCCGCTGACCTCATTGCGCAGTGCGGTTGAAACCTTGCAGCTTGTTAAAAAAGATGAACAGCGCGACCGCCTGATTGAGATCGTCAAGCAAGACGTAAAACGTATGGACCGTTTGATTACCGATATTTCAGATGCCTCTAGGCTTGATGCGGAATTGGCGCGAACCGAAGCCAAGCCTACGGACCTGGCCAAATTACTGAGTAATATTTCGACCATGTCAAATGAATTGGCCAAGCCCAACATGGCTGAGGTGGTGCTGAATATCCAAGCGCCGCACAAGGGTTTGAAGCCGGAAGATGCTTACGCCATTGCAGGGCAGGACTCGCGATTGTCACAAGTCTTCCGCAATCTCATCGACAATGCCCGTTCGTTCACGGTGGCGGGAACCAAAGTCCATGTGCATTTGCGTCGTGCCGGCAATGTGATTGAAGCAAGGGTGGAAGATTTTGGTCCCGGCATCCGGCCTGAAAATCTGGAACGGGTGTTTGAGCGGTTCTATACTGATCGCCCCGAACAAAGCTTCGGCAATAATTCAGGTTTGGGCCTGGCGATTTCGCGCCAAATTGTTGAAGCGCACAAGGGCCGCGTCTGGGCCGAAAACCGTTTGGGCCGCGCCACTGCTGATGGTGAAAGACCAATATTGGGTGCGCGTTTTCTGGTGCAATTGCCAGCGCTGAAAAGCACTGAAACGGCATGAGCAAGGTTTGCATCCACGCCACCGCTGTCGGTTTGAACGGCACAGCAGTTCTCATACGCGGCCCCAGCGGATCGGGAAAATCCAGCCTTGCCTTGCAAGTTTTGGAAACTGTTGGAAGTGGTCTTTCTGACCAATCGATTGCGGCCGTACTTGTTTCAGATGACCAAACCGAATTGAGCAAACGCGAGGGACGCATTTATGCGTCACCACCTGCAGCGCTTGCAGGTTTGATTGAGGTGCGGGGACAAGGGATTTTGAATGTTGACTATCGAAGCGACCTTGCCGTTGTGTTGGTGGTTGATTTGAGAGCAGCAACGTCAATCGAACGACTTCCCGAAGTACAGGATTTGCGAACCGAAATTTTAGGTGTTGGAATTGCCTGTATTGCCATCGACCCCGGTCATTTTTCCGCCGCATCGCGGCTTCGCGTGGCTTGGGCGAGGTGCGAAAAACCTTAAATTCCGACGCTTGCTCATGTGGCAGTTGCGGCGTAAACAGCTGTCCGGCTTTGATGTCTAAGGGGCGACGAATGGTTTTGAAAGTGCGTGTTGCATGATCGGTTTGGTGATTGTCACCCATGGTCGATTGGCCGAAGAATTTATCCATGCGCTCGAGCATGTGGTGGGCAAGCAAACTCAGATTGCAGCCATCAGCATTGGCCCGGAAGACCGCTTGGACCAGCGCCGCAATGATATTGCTGCGGCGGTGGCAAAAGTCGAAGCTGGCAACGGCGTCATCATCCTCACCGACATGTTTGGCGGCACTCCATCAAACCTTGCCATATCGCTGTTGCAGGAAGGCAAGATTGAAGTTGTGGCAGGGCTCAACCTTCCAATGTTGGTCAAGCTTGCCCGCATCCGAACCGACAGCAATCTGCATAAAGCCGCCGCCGCCGCACAGGATGCGGGCCGCAAATATATCAATATTGCCAGTCAGGTTTTGGGAGACTGAGCTTGTCCACATTGACGCGCGAAATCAACATCACCAATCAACGGGGCTTGCACGCCCGGGCTTCAGCCAAATTTGTAAAATGCGCTGAAAACTTCAATGCTGAAATTTCCGTAACGCGCGATGGCCAAACCGTGCCCGGCACATCGATCATGGGATTGATGATGTTGGCGGCCTCTATTGGCACCAGCATCGTGGTCGAAGTTAGAGGCCCTGATGCAGAAGCCGCCATGTCAGCACTGGAAGACTTGGTGACCCGCAAATTCGACGAGGATTGATTTTAGCTCTTTACACCAATGGCCAAGGCGGCACCCGCCATCATGGCGGCAGAAGTACGGTTGATGCGTTGCAGAGCAAGCGCCGAGCGGAAGATGCGGCGGGCTTGGGTTGCCAAATATAACATTGCGATGACGCAGCCGACGCACACCAAAGTCATAACCGCAAGCATGCTGGCATAAGCTGGAAGTGTGATGTGTTGCACATCGACGACGAGCGGCATCAAGGACAAAAAGAACACGATGACTTTCGGATTGCTGAGCGTGAGTATCAAAGTTCCGGCAAAACCTGCCCATTGGCCGGGAATGCTTGCGCCCGCTTCAACCTCGGTTGCATCAACCGGTACACGCCAGATTTTCCAGGCCGTATAAAGCAGATAGGCGCAACCCAGATATTTGAAAACTGTAAAGGCGGTTTCGAATGTGTTGGCAAGTGCTGCAAGACCTGTGGCGGCGATGGTGAACCAAATGATATCACCCACGACAAAGCCCGCGATGTAGCCGAAAGATTTTTGCATGCCTGCACCCAAGCCCCGCGCCACAGTAGCCGCCACGCCGGGACCCGGTGACAGTACGAAAACAAAATAGACAAGCGCGAAAGCGAGAAGACCAGCTGTGTTCATCAGGCTATTCTATCTGAGGTGCGGTACCAAGATCAATCGCTGGAACAACCAATGAATCCTGTGCAAACAAATTCCTCCCGTTACAGCGCATTGCTGTTGACCAGAGCGGGCGTCTCAAGGGAGAATGGAAACAACCCTAAAAGCTGAAACAGCGAATTGTTCGAATGTCTGAATCCGGCCCCAGTCCTGTTTATCTTGCGCCTACCGCTGATGGTCGCCAGTCGTTAACGGCGGCTG
>JAYUQS010000059.1:0-15049 GCA_043756645.1 Hyphomicrobiales bacterium
CAGTGTGCTCGTGCCTGACCTAGCTGGCTGGCGTTCCGAACGTCTCAAACCGTTTCCGCAGACTGCATGGATTGGCGTTGCTCCGAACTGGCTGTGCGAAATTATCTCACTTGCAACTGAGCGCTATGATCGGAATGAGAAGCGGAGAATCTACGCCACATGGGGTGTAGAGTTCATGTGGCTGCTGGACCCGCGTGCGAAAGTGCTGGAATGCTTCACCTTGGTCGCTGGCCAATGGCTTCTGTCCCATAGTTATGATGAGGCCGAAATTGTCAGTGCACCGCCATTTGAAGCCGCTCAGTTTCCATTGGCCAATCTCTTCCCGCCGGCAGAGCCGGAAACTTGATCGGAGTAACCCATGCCCGCCACAGTTTTAATGCCCGCCCTTTCGCCCACCATGGAAAAGGGCAAGCTTGCCAAATGGCTGAAGAAGGAAGGCGATAAGGTGAAGTCTGGCGATGTGCTGGCCGAAATTGAAACTGACAAGGCAACGATGGAAATCGAAGCCATTGACGAGGGCACGCTCGGCAAGATCATGGTGGTTGAAGGCACTGATGATGTGTTGGTGAACACGCTGCTGGCCACGATTTTGGCTGAGGGTGAGAAGGCTTCTGACGCACCCTCACCGTCTCCGGCTGCGCCGAAGACTCCTCTCCCGCAAGCGGGCGAGGTGAAGCCCGCAAGTTCATCTCTCCCGCTTGCAGGAGGGGCGACGCGCAGCGTCGGTGAGGGGGCGAGAGTGTTTGCCTCGCCACTCGCGCGCCGCCTCGCAAAAGAAAAAAGCATAAACCTCGCAAACCTCAAAGGCACTGGCCCACACGGTCGCATCGTTTCGAAGGATGTCGAAAGTTTCAAAGCCACTTCACCTCTCCCGCTCGCGGGAGGGGCGACGCGCAGCGTCGGGGAGGGGATGTCAGATTCCGCGGTCCTCAAAAACTTCGCCGAAGGTTCCTACGAACTCGTGCCCCACGACGGCATGCGGAAAGTCATCGCCCGCCGTCTGACCGAATCGAAGCAAACCATTCCGCATTTCTATGTTTCAGTCGATGTGTCGCTCGACACTTTGCTGGACATGCGCGAACGCCTGAATGGTACCGCACCCAAAACCAAAGAAGGCCTGCCGACCTGGAAAATCTCGGTCAATGATTTCATCATCAAGGCCATGGCCATGGCACTGATCAAAGTGCCGGACGCCAATGTGTCCTGGACTGAGTCAGCAATGGTCAAACACAAACACGCCGACATCGGCATCGCAGTAACAATCCCCGGCGGCCTAATCACGCCGATTGTACGGAAAGCCGAAACCAAGGGGCTAGCGCAAATTTCGTCAGAGATGAAAGACTACGCCAAACGGGCGAGAGACCGTAAACTCAAGCCCGAGGAATACAACGGCGGCAGTGCAGCCATCTCCAACATGGGCATGATGAATGTCAAAAACTTCGCCGCCATCGTCAACCCGCCACATGCGTCGATTCTAGCCATCGGCTCAGGTGAACGTCGCCCGGTGGTGCGCGGCAATGAGATCAAGATCGAGCAGCAGATGACGATTACTCTGTCCACGGATCATCGCTGCATTGATGGGGCTTTGGGCGCGGAGTTTATCAATGCGATTAAACAGTATCTGGAAGAGCCTGGATTGATGTTGGTGTAGTTGCCTTTTTGTTCTTTGTGTGCTTTGATCGTTGCGTCGATAGTGGAGAGTAAATTATGGCCGAAACACCCGATGCAGTGATGCCAGTTCTGAGAAAAATCCAGGACGAGTTGTCGGCCATTCGCCGAGAGCAACAGGCCTCCAAAGAACGCGATGTGAATATGACAGACGCAATTATTGAGACGCAAACTTTGGTGGCTTCAATGCGCAAGGACAATCTTCAACATCTAGGCTTGACCACAAAACACCGGATGGCGGCTGAAACGTTGGAAGATAAGGTTGAGGATTTGACGGCGCGAATTTCATCGCTTGAGGCGAGGGTATGAAGAAGAAGCTATTGAGTTTCCTGCTGGATCAAAAAAGTTATGATTGCTAAACGTTCGACATGGATTGAATACGTGGTAACAATCGCAGTCTTGGGATCAATAGTTGGAATAATCGCCTACGTGGCACAAACAAGTTACTTGACTGAGACCATATCGATACCAGCAATACCTTTAGGGGTTGCGCTGTTTGTATACGCCATCGCAAAACCGGTGCAGATGTTTCTCTTCAAGCGCGCAAAAGCTTTATGGTTTTATCTTTCGGTATATTTGGCGTCTTCAATATTGGGACTGGTTGCTTTGATATTTCTGTTTTGGAGCAAGGGAGCGCATAAAATTCCGCGTGATGATTTGCTTCAAGTGATAGGATATATCCATCCATCAAACTATTTGTTTGTGATTGGTCCATTGATACCAGCAGTTTTGTTCATTTGGTTTTTCGAGCGTGTAACTCAATCACTCATCGACATGCACAGTACTGAGGCTGAAACATGAACTCCATTCTCGCATTCGGTGACAGTCTCACATGGGGCTTTGAAGCTGGTACGTTTCAGCGCCATCCCTACGACATGCGCTGGCCCAATGCGCTTGCGGTTCGCCTGAAAAACGCGCGCGTCATCGAAGAGGGCCTCAACGGTCGCACCACGGTTTTTCCTGATCCCACGGCGACGCCTGAGCGTAATGGCGCTGTCGCTTTGCCCATGCTTTTGGAAACGCACCAGCCGCTTGATCTTGTGATCATCATGCTCGGCACAAATGATATCAAATACGCCAACCGCTGTCGCGCTTTTGATGCGGCCATGGGCATGGAGCGGTTGATCAAATTGACCAAGGGCCATGGTTTTATTGACGGCTTTCCGCAACCTCAAATCCTGATCATGTCGCCACCTGCTTTGTGCAAAACGGCTGACCCTTGGTTCAACGATCTCTGGGGCCATGCCATCGAAGAGTCTAAACTCTTCGCGCACCACTACAAACGCGTGGCAGATGAGCAGGGTGTGCATTTCTTCGACGCAGGTTCTGTGGCAAAGACCGACCCGACGGATGGCGGGCATATGTCGGCTGCGGAGACGCGGAAGCTGGGGGAGGCGCTGGTGCCGGTGGTGAAGGGGATATTGGGGATTTAATCGCGGCGCATCCTTCGAGGCCCACTCCGTGGGCACCTCAGGATGAGGGGTTAGGGGAGCGCCATAACAATACATACAACCTCACCCTGAGGTGCGAGCTCTTGCGAGCCTCGAAGGGTGCGCAACAAGTGAGACAGACACATGGCCGACAACAACTTCGACGTTCTGATTATTGGCGCAGGCCCCGGTGGCTATGTGACCGCAATCCGCGCGGCACAACTCGGTTTCAAAACCGCAATTATTGAACGCGAGCATTTGGGCGGCATCTGTCTCAATTGGGGTTGCATCCCCACCAAGGCACTGCTGCGCTCGGCTGAAATTTATCATTACATGAAGCACGCCGAAAACTATGGGCTGTCGGCTAAAGACGTGTCGTTTGATCCGGCAAAAGTAGTCGCGCGCTCACGCGGTGTTTCGGGCCGTTTGAACACGGGCGTGAATGGTCTACTCAAAAAGAACAAAGTCCAAATCATTTGGGGAGAGGCCAAGGTCACAAAGCCTGGCGAAGTTGTTGTGGCGGACATGAAGAAAGCCGCCGTGCTGCCGCAGAATCCAATCCCAAAAGGAACGCTGGGGGCAGGGACTTACACTGCCAAGCACATCATCATCGCCACGGGCGCTCGCCCGCGCGTATTGCCGGGCCTCGAACATGACGGCAAGTTGGTGTGGAGTTATTTCGAAGCCATGGTGCCGAAGGAAATGCCGAAGTCACTGTTGGTGGTCGGCTCCGGCGCAATCGGTATTGAGTTTGCGTCGTTCTATAACACCATGGGTGTTGACGTGACCGTGGTTGAGATCATGGATCAGATCATGCCGGTGGAAGATACCGAGATCAGCAAAACCGCGCAGAAGTTACTGGAAAAGCAGGGCCTGAAATTCCGCTTGTCGTCAAAGGTGACGAAGCTCGACAAAAAGGCCGACAGCGTCACCGCAACCATCGAATCCGGCGGCAAGACTGAGACCATTACAGTTGACCGCGTCATCGCCGCGACGGGCGTCGTCGGAAATATCGAAGGCTTGGGCCTCGAAGCACTTGGCGTAAAAACCGATAAGGGCTGCGTGGTCATTGATGGCTACGGCAACACCAGCATCAAAGGCATTTACGCCATCGGTGACGTGGCTGGCCCGCCGATGCTGGCGCACAAGGCTGAGCATGAAGGCGTCATCTGCATCGAGAAAATCAAAGGCCTCGATGCCCACCCGATGAAGAAAGAACAAATCCCAGGCTGCACCTATTGCCACCCGCAAGTGGCTTCTGTTGGCCTCACCGAGGCGAAGGCCAAGGCAGCAGGATATGAACTCAAGATCGGTCGTTTCCCGTTCCTTGCTAATGGCAAGGCCATTGCTTTGGGTGAAGACCAGGGCTTGATCAAAACCATATTCGACGCAAAAACCGGTCGCCTTATCGGTGCCCATATGGTGGGGGCGGAAGTGACGGAACTCATCCAGGGATTTGTTCTCTCCATGGGCCTCGAAACCACGGAAGAAGAACTCATGCACACGGTATTCCCGCATCCCACACTTTCTGAAATGATGCATGAAAGCGTCCTCGACGCTTATGGCCGCGTTATTCACATGTGATCTTGAAGAGTCCTCATTCATGCACCATATCTCGCGCGACGTTGTGAAGGGGTATCTAATGGATAGAACAAATATTCTGATTGCACTTGTGATGGGTGTGGTTGCTGGTTGGCTGGCCAGCTTCATTGTTGGCGGCGGCGGGCTGGTGCAATATCTCGTAAGCGGTGTGTTGGGATCTTTCGTAGGTTCCTACGTGTTAAACAAAACCGCGATAAATCTCGGTATTAACAATGAAATTGCGCGGGACACGATAACCGCTACAATCGGTGCGGTGATCGTGATGATTGTCGCCAATATTCTGGTATAGGGAGAAGACTATGGAGCAAGTTATGCAACTCGGTGGTGTCGGTATTGGCGGCACGATTTTGATAGGCATCATCGCCGGTTGGGTGGCTGAAAAGCTGACAGGTTCAGACCATGGCCTGATCATGAATTTGATTTTCGGAATCGCCGGTTCATGGCTTGGTTTCTTTGCGGCCAATGCGGCAGGCATTCAATTGGGCCAACTTTTCCAAGGCTGGTTCCTTGGCAACTTGCTGGTGTCGGCTGCCGGTGCAGTCGTCTTGCTCACTGTTGTGCGCATGCTCAAAGGCAAAGCGCGCTAACCCACAATGACAACGCTTCTCGACAGCAGACCACGTCACCCGGAAAAGGCCCACAAGGCCGATACCCCCATGTTGCGGAAGCCCGATTGGATCCGGGTGAAAGCACCAGGGTCTGCAGTTTATGCCGAAACGCAAAAACTGGTCCGCGAGAAAAAACTCGTCACCGTTTGTGAAGAAGCAGGCTGCCCGAACATCGGCGAGTGCTGGTCAAAGAAGCACGCGACCTTCATGATCATGGGCGACACCTGTACGCGGGCTTGCGCGTTTTGCAATGTGAAAACCGGAAAACCTGAAGCGCTGGACAAGGGCGAACCGCTGCGCGTGGCCGAAGCCATTGCCGCTATGGGCTTGCATCATGCGGTCATTACTTCAGTGGATCGCGACGACCTTGACGACGGTGGTGCCCGGCATTTTGTTGAGATGCTGCAACACTCCCGCCGCTTAGCACCTAACACCACACTCGAAATTCTCACACCCGATTTCCTTAAGAAAAACGGGGCTTTAGAGCACGTGGTTGAAGCAAAACCTGATGTTTTCAATCACAATCTGGAGACCGTTCCGGCGCTGTATTTGAAGATCCGTCCGGGTGCCCGTTACTTCCATTCGTTGCGTTTGTTGCAACGGGTCAAAGAACTCGACCCTACGATTTTCACCAAGTCCGGCATTATGGTGGGATTGGGCGAAACGCGTGAGCAAGTCATGCAGGTCATGGACGATATGCGGTCCGCTGACATCGACTTCATCACCATCGGCCAATATCTGCAGCCCACGCGAAAGCACGCCGCAATCGACCGTTTTGTGACGCCCGAAGAATTCAAAAACTACGAAACCATCTCCTATTCAAAAGGCTTCCTCATGGTGTCGTCCTCACCCCTCACGCGCTCATCGCACCACGCGGGAGAGGATTTTGCGCGGTTGAAAGCAGCGCGAATTGCCTCACTTTAAAACCACCCGCCGTGTGGCGGTGTCACCGGATGTTGCTTTTGCGGTTGCCTCAGATGTAGGGGCATACAAAGAGTTTCTGCCGCTTCTGGAACGTTCACTCATTCGCGGAATGCCGACAGAAACAAACAACATCAAATCCTTCAACGCCGAACTCGCAGTGGGCTATGCAAAATTGAATTTGCGCGAGGCCTTCATCAGCAAAGTGACGTGTGACGGCAACACACAAACGGTCACTGCCACGTCAAGTGACGCCCCTTTCAAAGACATGAAAACCGTGTGGGCAATCCGCAACGTCAACGGCCAATCAGATGTGACGATTTCAATCGACTATTCCATGCGTTCCATGTTGATGCAGTTCGCATTGGCAGCAGCCATGGACATGGCTGTCAACAAGGTGATGACAGCTTTCGAAGCAAGAGCGAAGTGGGTTCAGACGCAGTCCAAAACCAGCTGAATCGCTGTTTTGACGGCTGCTGCTCGAATGCCATCGCGTCCGAGATCACCATAACATTTCTCAATGTGAACCGTTTTCACATTCGTCGCACAGGCAAAGTGCACGAGGCCAACAGGCTTTAATTCACTTCCGCCGCCGGGGCCTGCAATGCCCGTAATCGAAACAGAAATATCAGCATGAGAATGTTGCAAAGCGCCTTCCGCCATGGCGTGCGCCACTTCCGCACTCACCGCACCATGGGCGAGAAGGAGTTGAGTAGTAACACCGAGCATTTCGGTTTTTGCTGCGTTGGAATAGGTCACAAATCCACGGTCCAACACTGCGGAAGAACCTGCGACATCCGTGATCGCCGCCGCAACCAATCCGCCAGTGCAGCTTTCTGCAGTGGCAATCATCAAACGTTTATCTATCAGTCTACGGACCAATTCAGCAGCACTCACAATGGCAACCTCACAGTCGCAACGGCGGAGGCAGACATGCCTTCCTTGCGGCCAATGGCCCCCATTTTTTCCGTTGTGGTAGCTTTAATGGCAATGCGATCAATGGCAATGCCCAGCATTTCCTGCAGTGACGTTTTCATCGCAACGAGATGTGGCCCAATCCGTGGCGCTTCGGCCAAAATCGTAATGTCGATATGCGCAAGAACACCGCCACGCGCACTTAAGAGTTCCATGGCTTTGGTCACAAAAATCGAAGATGCCGCACCTTTCCATTGCTTGTCGGAAGGCGGGAAGTGTTGACCGATATCAACCTCGCCAATCGCCCCTAAAATCGCATCCGTTACTGCATGCAGCGCCACATCAGCATCAGAGTGGCCTTTGAGTTTATGCGTGTGCGGAATTTGAACGCCACATAATGTGACATGCGTACCTTTTTCAAACACGTGAAAATCAATGCCCTGGCCCATGCGCACATCGGGCAGCTTTTCAAATCGATTGAATGAATGTTCGCGGTCAGCCTCGACAATATCATGCGATGTCGTGAGTTTCCGGTTCTTTTGTTCACCCGCAACGATTTGCACTTTCATGCCGGCATATTCAGCAACAGCAGCATCGTCAGTAAAGCTGACCTTACCATCAGCCAAAGCCTGGCGATGGGCGCTCAAAATCTGATCAAAGCGGAAACCTTGTGGCGTTTGCACAAACCAAAGTGAAGCGCGATCGACTGTTCGCTCGATCATGCCGCTGGGTGCATATTTCATCGTGTCGGCAACCGGCAATCCGGGAATCACTGCAGGTGCATGGTCCAGTTCTGAAATCACGCTCGATATGAGATCCGGCGACAGGAATGGCCGCGCTGCATCGTGAATTAGAACTTTCGAAGGCGCAAATGTGCTGCAAGCCTCAATTCCAGCACGGCAAGAATCTTGCCGCGAACCCCCACCCACAACCGGGGACAGCAACGTGGTTAAACCTGCCGTAGCCTCAGCAAACAAGGTTTCGTGGCCAACCCCAATAACGGTTTGCACACATGAAATCAGAGGGTGATTTAAAAACGCTTCAATTGTCCAGCGGATCACCGGTTTGCCGCCGACCAATCGGTATTGCTTAGGCAAGCCTCCGCCTGCGCGCAAACCGCTTCCACCCGCTACGATAACAGCAACCACCGACATATAACTGCCATAACCTAAGCTGATTAAAATGAGAATGCTGCAACTGCACAATATCGGTTGACGAAGTTGCGCAATCGGCTAGCTTGCTCAAATATTAACCGCAGTGGAACATTGCCTAATTTATGAGCATATCAATCGGCAATATCACCTTGAAGAATAATATTCTGTTGGCACCCATGTCGGGTATCACAGATGCTGCTTTCCGCAAAGTCGCTCACGCCCACGGGGCAGGCATGGTTGTATCTGAAATGGTGGCCAGTGAGGAATTGGCCCGCGAACGCCCTGACATGGTGCGTCGTACTTTTGGCGGCCAAGGACTTTCACCCTTTGTGATCCAACTCGCAGGCCGCGAAGCCCATTGGATGGCGGAAGGGGCCAGGCTGGCGTCAGACCTTGGTGCAGACATCATCGACATCAATATGGGCTGCCCGGCCAGGCAGGTCACTGGGGGCCTCTCAGGCTCGGCTTTGATGCGAGACCCTGATCATGCCCTAACATTGATCGAAGCCACTGTGGCAGCTTCTAAAGTGCCCGTGACGGTCAAAATGCGGTTGGGGTGGGATGACGGGACGCTGAACGCACCAGCCATTGCCAATCGCGCTGAAAGTGCTGGGGCACAAATGATCACGGTACATGGCCGCACGCGCTGCCAGTTTTACACCGGCAAGGCTGACTGGAACGCCATTCGAGCCGTGCGTGAGGCTATTTCCATACCACTTGTCGCAAACGGCGATGGTCAATCAGCAGGAGATGCGAAAGCCATGATGAAAGCATCTGGTGCTGACGCTGTGATGTTTGGTCGTTCAGCCTATGGCAGGCCGTGGTGGCCGGGAGCGGTGGCTGAAGAATTGCAATCGGGCACCGGCAAAAAAGCGCCGACGCTTGACGAAGAACGCGATATTGCACTTTGGCATCAGCAAGAAACGCTTTCACTTTATGGCGCGTCACTCGGCAACAAAACCTATCGCAAACATTTGGGTTGGTTGATGACACGGCTGCACGATCGGCTGCTGATTTCGCTCGAAACACTACAAAACCTGCGCGCCACATTGTTGTCGCAACCCGACAACGCAAAAGTCACACTCGGCATGAAGCAGCTTTTTGCCGAAATTGGGGATGGGGCATGACTGAATACTTGCCCGCAAAGCCACCCGCAGCGCAAGCCGTATTAGACGCGCTGCCAAATCCTTTGATTGTGCTTGATGTCAATGATCGCATTTGCATGGTGAATTCAGCCGCAGAGGATTTCTTCCAATCTGGTGCCACTGTTTTGATGCGCTATACCCTGCAAGACCTTGTGCCGTTTTCGAGTCCGGTTATCAATTCTGTTCACCAAGTGCGCGAAGTCGCAAGTGTCGTGAATGAATATGGCGTGGGTGTTGGCACGCCACGCTTGGGCGGCGAACGCATCGTTGATCTGCAAACCGCACCTTTAGGTGACGATGGCCAACATGTGATGTTGTTGCTCACGCGCCGCTCCATTGCGCACAAAATGGGACATCAATTGAACCATCAAGGTGCGGCCCGTTCTGTTTCGGGCATGGCCGCGATGATGGCGCATGAAATCAAAAATCCGCTGGCTGGCATTCGTGGGGCCGCTCAATTGTTGGAACCCACTTTGTCCGAAGGTGACCGCGCCTTGGCTCGTTTGATTTGCGATGAAACAGAACGCATCCGCAAATTGGTTGATCAAATGGAAGTCTTCTCTGACGAGCGGCCGCTGGAGCGCAAACCAGTGAACATTCACATCGTGCTGGATCGCGTAAAAAAACTCATCCTTGCCGAATCTGGTGATCATTTGTCGATCAAAGAAGAATACGATCCATCACTTCCACCTGTTTTCGGCCACGCAGATCAACTGGTCCAAGTCTATTTAAACCTCGCCAAAAACGCCGCTGAAATTTTGCGTGAAACCGGGGAGGGCGGCGAAATCCTGTTCACCACAGCATTCCGGCCCGGTATGAAATTGCAAGTTGCGGGGTCGGTTGAACGCGTATCTTTGCCACTCGAAATATGTGTTCATGACAATGGCAAAGGCGTGCCGGACGATTTAGCCCCGCATATTTTTGAACCGTTTGTTACAACCAAACCACAAGGACGCGGCCTTGGGCTGGCACTGGTAGCCAAGGTTGTCCGCGACCATGGCGGCACTGTGGAATGTCAACCACGCAAACGCGGTACGACATTCAGAACCTTGTTGCCAATGATAGATGCAGACGCCGCAGATCCGGGAGATATGCCAATATGACCAATCGCACTGTTTTGATTGCCGATGATGACAGCACAATCCGTACCGTGCTTTCGCAAGCGTTGAATCGCGCCGGGTTCAGCGTGCGATCAACAGGGACTGCTGGGGCACTTTGGCGTTGGGTGTCGGACGGTGAAGGCGATGTCGTGGTTACTGACGTCGTGTTGCCGGATGAAAATGCGTTTGATGTATTGCCGCGCATCCGCAAGCTTCGCCCGATGCTGCCGGTTATTGTGATGAGTGCACAAAACACCATCATGACCGCCATTCGCGCCACTGAACTTGGAGCTTATGACTATTTGCCAAAGCCGTTCGATTTGAATGCGCTTGTGCAAACAGTGACCCGCGCATTGGAAAAAGCGAGTAAACCTGCGCGGCCAAGACTGGAGGAGCAGGGCGAGGCTCTGCCAATTATCGGGCGCTCTCCCGCTATGCAGGATATCTACCGCCTGATTGCACGGCTCACCCAAACCGACTTGACGGTCACAATTGTCGGCGAAAGTGGAACTGGCAAAGAACTCGTTGCGCGGGCCTTGCACGATTTCAGTCGTCGTAAAAAGGGACCATTTGTTGCAATTAACATGGCGGCAATCCCGCGGGATTTGATTGAGTCCGAACTTTTTGGTCATGAGAAAGGTTCTTTCACCGGCGCTGCAGGGCGTATGGCCGGACGTTTTGAGCAGGCAGAAGGCGGCACGCTGTTCTTGGACGAAATTGGCGATATGCCGCTGGAGGCGCAGACGCGTTTGCTGCGTGTGTTGCAGCAAGGCGAGTACACCACTGTTGGCGGTACCACACCGATTAAAACCAATGTCCGGATTATTTGCGCCACACATCGTGATTTGCGGCAACTGATTACGCAAGGGTTCTTCCGCGAAGACTTGTTTTTCCGCTTGAACGTCGTACCCTTGCGGTTGCCACCGTTGCGTGAACGAGCCGAAGATGTTCCAGATTTGGCACGGCACTTTTTGGACGGCGCGATCAAAGATGGTTTGCCGCGCAAAGATCTTTCGGCAGACGCAATCCGGGTCATGCAAGGCTATCGTTGGCCCGGCAATGTGCGGGAGTTGGAAAATCTGATCAAACGCTTGCTTGCGATGGAAGTCGAAGACGTGATTCCTGCTTCTGCCGTACAACGCGAACTTGCCGATATTCCAGTTTATGCCGGCCCGCAAATGTACAGCAACGCGTCACAAGACCTTGCCGAAGCAGTTGAAAACAACATGCTGAATTACTTTGCCAGTTTCGGCAATCAGTTGCCACCTCCCGGACTGTATGAACGCGTACTTGCGGAAATTGAGCCGCCCTTGTTGCGAGCAGCATTGACAGCAACACACGGCAACCAGTTGAAAGCTGCTGATTTACTGGGAATAAACCGAAATACCCTGCGCAGTAAACTCAAAGATCGCAAAATTATTGCGATGCGTGGGTTAGGCTAACTGTCTCATATCAGCCACATTTACTGTTGTATAAGCGCAACAGATAGTGTGAACTTCGGGACACACCAAAACCGGAGTTGATATGCTCAAACCGAGCGACCTACATATGCCGGAATTCTTCAAAGGTGGCTCTGCCTGGGCTGCTTTGGGACTGGTGATACTCGGCACGGTCATGGGGATTTTGACCTTCCTGATCTTGACCGGATCAACCCCTTTAAAGCCGACTGAAGACGTCGTCACCGGCTTGCTGTTTGTGAATGCCGTTTTGGTGATACTCATGGCTGTGCTGGTTTTGGTGCAACTGATGAAATTGTTCTGGGCGCGTAAGCAGGGCTTGCCGGGGGCCGGGCTGCATATTCGCTTGATTTCGCTGTTCAGTTTGATGGCGGTCATACCCGCATTGCTGGTGGCAGCCTTTGCGGCTGTGACTTTGAACCGTGGATTGGATGCTTGGTTTTCTGAAAAAACCCGTAATATTGTTGATACCGCCACAACGGTTGCCGAAGCTTATTTACAGAATGCGTCCGAAGCGACGCGAAACGATGTTGCATCGATTTCCACAGATCTCAATTTGCAGTTCAAACTGTATACCGATGACCGACAAGCCTTTGTGGGGCGCGTTGCTCGCCATGCCTTACTCCGTAATCTTGCCGCTGCCTTTGTGTTTGATTCGACGAATAAGCGCATTGAAGCCAATGTTACAGCAAACGAACGATTGAAGTTTGTGGCACCAAGCGAAGAACAAATGGCGCAAGCAGACAAGGGCGAACTCGTACTGATTGCACCTTCGCCCGGTGGCAATGTTGTCCGTGCACTGATTAAACTACAGGGATACCCCTCGCACTATCTCTATGTCTACCGTGTGCTGTCGCCGGTTGTGCAAGAACAGATGATTAAAACGCGTGAGGCCAAGGCCGAGTATGACAATCTCTTGCAGCAGCGCTTAGGCACACAACTGAATTTCGGCTTTTCATATGCGTTTCTGGCCTTGGTTTTGTTACTCGCGGCCATTTGGATGGGCATGCGTTTTTCGGAGCGTTTGGTAGAACCTCTCGTGCGGCTATTGAGCGCGGCGCGGCGCGTGGCACAAGGTGATTTCAACGCCAAAGTGATTGCCGTTGATGGTCCGGGAGATTTGATCAATCTCTCACAGACTTTCAACATGATGACAGATCAAGTGCGACTGCACCAAAACCAGCTTGTGAAGACCAATCAACAGCTGGATGAACGCCGTCGTTTTACGGAGGCCATGTTGGCGGGGGTAAGTGCCGGTGTCATTGGCTTGGAGCCTGACCATACAATTTCATTGTTGAATCGTTCAGCCCTGCAACTGATGGGGCTCAGAGAAACCAATGTGATGGGGCGCAGTTTAATCGACGTGTTGCCGGAATTTGCGCCTTTACTTGAACAAGCAATGTCGCGTCCCACCGGGCAGGCAGAAGGTCAGGTTGAGATGCGGGTTGCGGGCAGGGAGCTTAACTTGTTTTTACGAATAACAACCGAGGCGTCAAATGATGCATCCCATGGACACGTGCTGACATTTGACGACATTACGAATTTGGTCAGTGCACAGAGGAATTCTGCCTGGTCTGATATTGCGCGGCGTATTGCGCATGAAATCAAAAATCCGCTGACACCTATTCAGCTTTCAGCTGAACGGTTGAAGCGCAAATATTTGAAAGAAATCACGACCGATAAACATATTTTCGAGCAATGCACTGATACCATTATTCGGCAGGTTGGAGATTTGGGTCGCATCGTCGACGAATTTTCGTCTTTCGCCCGCATGCCGAAGGCTATTCCAGAACCCAACAATCTGAATGATGTGGTGCGCGATGCAACAGTGTTACAGCGGGTTTCATCAGCAGACCTTGATATTCAGTTACAACTGGATAAGTCGCTTGAGCGCTTTGCCTTCGACCGCCGTTTGGTGACGCAAGCCATTACAAATCTTGTGAAAAACGCCCGTGAGTCTATTGAAACGAGGCTTGCTGCTGACGCAACAACGCCGGGACAAATTCAGGTGGAAACTGGTGTGGCCGACGGCGCACCCTTTATCAGCGTGACAGATAATGGCATTGGCCTGCCGCAAGAAAACCGCCACAGATTGGCCGAACCCTATATGACCACACGTGAAAAAGGCACAGGCCTCGGTCTTGCTATCGTCAAACGCATTATGGAGGAACATGGTGGTCGATTAGACTTTCATGATGCGCAGAATCAAACAGGTGCCGTAATCACACTTTTCTTTGCGCCTGATACAATTGTGAAACAAAAGGAAGCCTGAACCCATGGCCGCAGACATTCTTGTTGTTGATGACGAAGCTGACATCCGCGAACTCATTTCCGGTATTTTACAAGACGAAGGTTTTGAAACTCGACTTGCGCATAATTCTGATGCGGCCTTGTCGGAACTCAGCCAACGCAGACCATCTCTTGTTGTGCTGGATATATGGCTACAAGGCTCGCGCATGGACGGGCTGGATTTGCTGCTCGAAATCAAAAATCGAATCCCTGAATTGCCTGTGGTGATTATCTCAGGTCACGGTAATATTGAAACGGCTGTATCGGCCATTCGGCGTGGAGCCTATGACTACATTGAAAAGCCTTTCAACGCCGATCGATTGTTGTTGGTGGTGGGCAGGGCGCTTGAAAACTCGCGTTTGAAACGTGAAAATGACGAGCTCAAAGGCCGCTCTGGTCTGGCACCTGAACTGGTGGGAAATTCCTTGCCGGTGCGCAATTTACGACAACTCTTGAAGAAGATTGCGCCTTCCAACAGCCGTGTGTTGGTGACGGGCCCCATGGGTGCTGGAAAAGAATTAGTCGCGCGGACCATTCACGCCATGTCTTCGCGGGCGGATGGTCCGTTTGTAACAATAGCTGCAGCGACGATGGACGCCGACCATTTGGAAGAGAGTTTATTCGGCGTCGATAACGGCCCGGATTTACCTCCTCGTGTTGGGGCTTTGGAAGAAGCGCATGGCGGCACACTCTACCTGGATGAAGTTGCAGATATGCCGCTTGAGACCCAAGGCAAAATTTTGCGCGTATTGCTCGAGCA
>JAYUQS010000060.1:0-15020 GCA_043756645.1 Hyphomicrobiales bacterium
ATCGTGTAATAGACCGTGGCGCCGCAGGTGGAGCAAAACCGAAAACTTATCTCGCTGCCTTTGTCACCGACACGGACATAGGTGGTGGCGATGCCGGAAATTTCCTTGATGTCCTCGTGTTTAAAGCGCGCCTGTTGGCCAAAAACGCTTCCCGTGCGCCGCTGACAGGCCAGGCAATGGCAAAGAGAAACCCGCACCGGCTCGCCAATGCATTTAACAGTGAGTTGTCCGCGACTGCAGGCCGCTATCCGTTCGGGCATCGCATCTCCTTGAAATTTAAGTCCTTGGACCATCATATTGAGCTCGGGATGGCCCGCAATACTGGCCATTGCTTCTTTTTGCCCGATTTGGCATATCCCAGCCATCAATCCGGGGCAGGGGACGGACAGGCGAGGATTCGCGTGTCTGGATTGCACCGGGGCAACACAAACAAAAGGGTTAATTCATGACCTCCACTCTCTGGCTGATCGTGCTCGCGGGCGCGCTGTCCATCGTTTACGGAATTGTCACGACGCGCGGCCTTCTCGCCGCCGATGCGGGCTCGGCGCGCATGCAGGAAATTTCCGCCGCCGTGCGCGAAGGTGCCGCCGCCTATCTCAAACGCCAATATCAAACCATCGCCATGGTTGGCGTGGTGATTTTCGTCATCGCCTGGCTCTTGCTTGGTGCTTATTCGGCCATCGGCTTCCTGATTGGTGCCGTGCTTTCCGGCGCCGCAGGCTTTATCGGCATGAACGTGTCAGTCCGGGCCAACGTCCGTGTGGCGCAGGCCGCAACAAAATCGCTTGCTGGCGGTCTGGACCTCGCGTTCAAATCTGGCGCGGTAACCGGCCTTCTGGTTGCAGGCCTCGGCCTTCTCGGCGTTACGCTCTATTTCGGTTTCCTCACGGGCTCCATGGGTTTTGAACCCACCAGCCGTGAAGTGATTGACGCATTGGTTTCCCTCTCCTTCGGCGCTTCGCTCATTTCAATTTTCGCCCGTCTCGGCGGCGGCATCTTCACCAAGGGTGCAGACGTTGGCGGCGACATGGTTGGTAAAGTTGAAGCTGGCATTCCCGAAGATGACCCACGCAACCCCGCAACCATCGCAGACAACGTCGGCGATAACGTGGGCGATTGTGCCGGTATGGCCGCCGACTTGTTTGAAACCTATGTGGTGACAACCGTTGCCACCATGGTGCTCGCAGCCATCGCTTTGCCGGAAGCTTACAAGCTGGCTGGCATGGTGTTGCCGCTGGCTATCGGTGGGGCATGTGTGATCACCTCGATCATCGGCACTTACTTTGTAAAGCTCGGTGCATCAGGAAATATCATGGGTGCGCTTTACAAGGGCGTGTTCGCAACGGGCGCTTTGTCGCTGGTCGCACTCTACCCGGTCATGAACCTGGTGTTCGGCTCCATGTCGGTTGACCTTGGTGGCTTTACGCCAATGTCATTGTTCTGGTGTGGCGTTGCTGGCCTTGCCATCACCGCTGGTATCATCTGGATCACGGAATATTACACCGCCACCGGCAAACGTCCGGTCAACTCCATCGCCGAAGCCTCGATCACGGGCCACGGCACCAACGTCATCCAAGGTCTCGCAGTCTCGATGGAAGCAACGGCAGTTCCAGCGCTCATCATCATCGCGGGCATCTTGGTGACGTTCAACCTCGCAGGGCTTTTTGGCATTGCCGTCGCAGTGACGACAATGTTGGCCCTCGCTGGCATGATCGTGGCGCTGGATGCGTTTGGTCCCGTCACCGACAACGCAGGCGGTATTGCTGAAATGGCAGGACTTCCTAAGGAAGTGCGCCACAACACCGACGCGCTGGACGCCGTGGGCAACACCACCAAAGCCGTGACCAAGGGCTATGCCATTGCGTCAGCCGGTTTGGGCGCACTCGTGTTGTTCGCCGCTTACACGCAGGACTTGAAGACGTTCTTCCCGAATGTGCCCGTGTCGTTCGACCTCTCATCACCTTATGTGGTGGTGGGCCTGTTGTTCGGCGGCCTGTTGCCCTATCTTTTTGGTGGCATGTCGATGACGGCAGTGGGACGTGCTGCGCAAGCCGTTGTGGTTGAAGTGCGTCGCCAGTTCCGCGAAGATCCGGGCATCATGAAGGGCACCTCGAAGCCTGACTATGCACGGGCCGTGGACTTGCTGACCAAGGCTGCCATCAAGGAAATGATTTTGCCTTCATTGCTACCGGTGTTGTCGCCGATTGTCGTCTACTTCGTCATCAACGCCATCGCAGGCCAGGCACAAGCCTTCGCCGCCGTTGGTGCGATGCTAATGGGTGTGATCGTTACGGGCCTGTTCGTGGCCATTTCGATGACAGCAGGCGGCGGTGCTTGGGATAACGCGAAGAAGTCTTTCGAAGACGGCTTTGTCGATAGCAAGGGCGTCAAGCACCTGAAGGGCTCCGACGCCCACAAGGCATCCGTCACCGGTGACACCGTAGGCGACCCCTACAAAGACACCGCAGGCCCTGCTGTAAACCCGATGATCAAGATTACGAACATCGTGGCATTGCTGCTGTTGGCGGTGCTGGCGGGGCATTAAGAAGGGACTTTCTCCCTCGCGCGAAGGCGTGGGGGAGTACCACGAAGTGGGGAGGGGGTGTTTGATACCATTACGGTCGTCAAACACCTCCTCGACCTTTCGGGCCATTCCCCCATGCGTTGCATGAGGGAGAAAGATTGTTGAAGCTGCTTTCGTTTTGTTATGTGAAATAAGGATCGTCGGCGTTCTTAAACTCGACTTTGTTGCCGTCCGGGTCAACGAAGGTGCCGACTGTGCCCCAGGGGTAACGTGTTACTTCAACAGCAACACCGCGCGGTTTCATCATGGCGGCGGCTTGTTCGACGTCTTCTACGTTGAAACGGATCATCGTTGGATTTTCAGCGTTGGACTTGACGCACGCGCTGGACACGCCACCAGTCTCGATCATGAGATAACCATCACCAAAGCGCAGGCACACCAACTCGTGTTTCACAAACCACACGGGCAGGCCGATGATGTCGCGATAGAATGCAACACACTCCTCAAACTTCTCGGTGCCGAGAATAATGCCATGCGACTTGATTGCAATAGGTTCCATCGTGTTACCTCCCACTCATGGTTTTGAACTCGGGTGGATAGCGGTCGCCGCTGATGGGGATGGCTTCGGCTGAGGTTCGGAGTTGTGCAAGTTCGGTGGCGTCAAGATCCACATCGAGTGCGCCTTTGTTCTCTGTAAGTCGAGACAAGCTGCGCGTGCCAGGTATCGGCACGATGCTTTCGCTTTGTGCAAGCAACCAGGCCAGCGCCACTTGGGCTGATGTCACGCCTTTGTCTTTTGCAAAGCCCGCCACGAGATCAACCATCGCTTGATTGGCAGCGCGGGCTGCGGCGGCAAAGCGCGGGGAGCGGTTGCGGAAATCGCCATCTTCGAATTTTGTTTCGGCTGATACCGTGCCAGTGAGGAAGCCTTTGCCCAATGGTGCAAATGGCACCAAACCAATGCCCAGCTCTTCAAGCAAAGGGAGAATTTCAGCCTCTAACTCTCGGAACCATAATGAATATTCGCTTTGAAGTGCGGTGACTTTGCATTCCGCATGGGCACGGCGAATGGTTTCAGCGGAAGCTTCAGACAGACCGAAGTGTTTGACTTTGCCCTCGGCAATCAAGTCACGTACCGCACCCGCAGTGTCTTCAATCGGTACTTTTGGATCCACGCGATGTTGATAGAGGAGGTCGATGGCATCCACCCGCAAACGTTTGAGTGAGCCTTCGACAACCTTGCAAATATGCGCAGGTGAAGAGTCCAGCGCCATCCACATTCCGCTTTGGGTTTCGTCGGGCTTGAAGCCGAACTTGGTGGCGATGGTCACCTTGCCTTTGAAGGGCGCTAATGCTTCCCCCACAAGCAATTCATTGTGGTGTGCGCCATAGACTTCGGCTGTGTCGAAGAAAGTGTAGCCGAGTTCCACTGCGCGATGCAGCACGTTGATCATCTCGGCGCGATCAGCGGGCGGGCCAAATCCAGATGACATGCCCATGCAGCCAAGGCCAATCGCAGAGACATCTATACTGTTACCGAGTTTGCGCTTCTGCAAGATAGACTGTCCTGTTCAATCACATGATCAGGTCAGGTTACGCGTTTTTCAAGAACAATGGCAAAATCAATCCGGCCACACAAATGAGCCGCGTACCCAGCCGATTCTGTTGTTGGGTGACGACACCTGACACCAAACGTTTGTTTTGGACATGCGGGCGTGTTTCCGATTGGCAGATTGCCCGCCGTCAATGCGGAATGACCAATTGGTCACAATGTTTTTGCAGCGGCCCGTCAAGCTAACGTCATCGCCATTGTCGTATGTGTCAACGATTTGCGATTGTGAAGACGGCCATTTGCGGACGTTGAGAACGTCCCAATTTTGAACACCAATGACAGTGCCATGCCAAAAGGTTGAAGCAGAAGCAGGTATTGCCATCGCAATGAGCAGAGCGGCGATCAGGGGTAAGCGCATTTGGCTTCTCCGTTAGAGTGTTGGGAGAATTTGGCACTGCGCGGATGAATGGAAGCTGAATGTGAGTTGAGCCAGGGACCTCATCCGCCCTTCGGGCACCTTCTCCATCTGCGATGGAGATGGGACAAAGACAGTCGCTTCTCCACAAGGTGGAGAAGCTGTCACGAAGTGACTGATGAGGTCCTTTAAATCTTTAAATTCCGCCCTGGCGCAATTGCAGGCGTGCCACTGCGGAATAGTTCTTTCAGAATGCTGAACTCATCACCTGGCACTGGAGTTTTCCGGCTGTTGATATTGATGATGCGGCCATCTTCCAAGGCGTATTGGGCAACGCTGGTCACTTGGTCCTGTTTGTCAAATCGTACAGCGATGACTTCGCGCTTTATTTCTTGAGGGTCTAAAAATGAACGACCTTGTGTGACGGAGGTGATGTAATAATAGCTGTCACCCTGAAAATTGATTGACGCAGTCGTGGAAGGCGAGCCTAAAATGCCCTCAACTTCACTTTTCGGCATGCCTTCAGCCACCTGCGACAATGCACCGGGCTTTGGATAATAGCCTCGATGGTTGATCTCTGGCGAACAGCCTGCCACAAGGCCTGCAACGGAAAGCGCTAAAAGATTTCGGCGCGCGAATTTTGAATCAAGGAAACCAGACATGACAGCCTTTTGCATGTTTCAAACGACGGGAGCAAGCCGGTGATCTTTCAGCGCCTATTCGGGCGGAAAAAGCCTGATCCTTCCGACGCCATCTATGTGGCAATTGTGGCTGCTGCACGGCAAGAAAAATTCTATGCGGAATGGCGCGTTCCCGATACGTTGGATGGACGCTTTGAAATGATGGTCTTGCTCGTCTTTTTGGTGCTGGATCGTCTGCGCGGCTTTGGAGCAGAGGCCAATGAATTGCGTCAGGCTTTGACAGATCGTTTTTTCGCTGAAATGGACTCGGCCTTGCGGGAAGTGGGCGTGGGGGATTTGGTTGTTGGCAAAAAAGTGCGTAAAATGGCCGAGGCTTTTTATGGTCGAGCGACCGCCTATACCGGCGGGTTGGCCAAGAGTGAGCAAGAATTGGCGGAAGCTTTAAAGCGCAATCTATTTGCAGAAGCTGATGCAACTCACGTACATGAATTGGCGAAATGGACATGGCAAGCGCGGGATGTTTTGTCGACGTTACAATATGAAGACATGGCGGCAGGCCGGGTGAGGTTTGAATGATAAATCGAATGAACGAAACCGAATTGGAATTTTCAAGGCGTATTGAGTTGGCGCGAATCCCGAAACTGGGATCGCATGAAAAGCTGATTGCCGACGCAAAAGAATGCCAAGCCTTAGCCAAACGTTTGCAGATTCCCGCCATACATTCCCTTTCTGCCGAATTAAAAACCAAACCCTGGCGCGGTGGTGGATTAAAAGTAACAGGCGAGTTGAAAGCTGACCTTGATCAAGAATCCGTTGTCAGCTTGGAAGTCTTCCGCTCCTCTGTTGTTTATGCGGTAGAACGGTATTTCCTGAATGCGCCGCCCAGTGCCGACATCGAATCAGACGAAGATATTGATCCGATTGAGAACGGGATCATTGATCTGGGCGAAGTCGTGGCTGAAACGCTGGCGCTCGAACTAGACCCATATCCACGAAAACCCGGCGAGGCATTTGCGTCCGCAGAGATTGAACTGGATGTGTCGGAGCCAGAAAAGCCAAACCCGTTCAATGTGTTGCGGATGGAACCCCGTAAGAAATAGAGAGAGAGAGAGAGAGAGAGAGAGAGAAAGAAAGAAAGAAAGAAAGAAAGAAAGAAAGAAAGAAAGAAAGAAGGGCCCCCCTCAGTCCTTCTGACAGCTCCCCCAACAAGTTGGTGGAGCGCATGATTTTTCGCCCTCCCTCAGTTTTGCCTATCAGATTCACACATCTTTTTGGAGCGACAGAAACTCCAAAAAATATGCGCACTAAAATATGTCTACATTATTGTTTTAGTTTATTTATTCCGTTGTCCCGGCCTACGCCGGGATGACGGTAATGGTTGATAAAATTGAGTTTTTTGACGCCCCGAAAACGACCCCAAAAGATATGTGCATATGATAGCGGCGAAGGCCGGGACAAGGCTTTTCAGGATGATTCAACTGTAATGAGCCTCGTCCCGGCCTTCGCCGGGATGACGGAATAAATAAATTAAAACAACAATTAAGACAGCTTTTAGTGAGCCTGTTTTTCGAAGTTCCTATCGCATCCAAAAGATGTGTGAATCTGATAGCTCAGCTTTGCTGGGAGAGGTGCCCAACGGGCAGAGGGAGGCCTTTCTTACGTTTGCGCTTCAAATTAACTGTTGTTTCGCCACCCGAAGCCACTATTTTGCGGTCGAGGCAATTTTGATTTTCAGGGGCGATTCTTTTCACCGATGACGAAACACATCACCATCGCACTTGACGCTATGGGCGGCGACCATGGCCCGGATACCGTTGTGCCGGGCGCCGCACTGGCAGCCGAGCGTCACCCCGGATTTTCATTTTTGCTTTACGGTGATGAGGCCAAAATTGCGCCATTGCTGAACAAGCATCCAAAATTGAAAGCTGTAGCTACAATGCACCACACCGATGTTGCGGTTGCCATGGATGATAAACCCAGCCAGGCTTTGCGACGTGGGCGCGGTAAAAGTGGCATGTGGCAAGCCATTGAAGCTGTGAAAGATGGAAAGGCTCAAGCCGCCGTTTCAGCAGGCAATACCGGCGCTCTCATGGCTATGTCCCGTTTTGTGCTGAAAACCTTGCCGGGTATTGAACGCCCGGCCATAGCAGTGCTTTGGCCAACACAACGCGGCGAAAGTGTTGTGCTTGATGTGGGCGCAACTGTGGGGGCTGATGCAAGACAATTGTTGGAATTTGCCGTCATGGGTGAAGCGATGGCGCGCTGCTTGTTCGGATTAGAGCAGCCCACCGTCGGATTATTAAACGTGGGTGTGGAAGAAATCAAAGGCAACGAGTCGGTCAAAGAAGCAGGCAGGCTGTTGCGTGAAATGCCTTTGCCCATTCATTTTCACGGCAATGTTGAAGGTGACGACATCAGCAAGGGAACTGTAGACGTTATTGTGACCGAGGGCTTCACCGGCAATGTGGCTTTGAAAACGGCCGAGGGCACAGCAAAACAAATCAGCGGTTTTCTGAAAGCGGCACTTTCCAGCACGTTACTTTCGAAGTTGGGAGCATTCCTCGCGCAAGGTGCATTCCGCGCTTTCAAGGAAAAACTCGACCCCCGCAAACACAATGGTGGCGTATTTGTGGGGTTGACTGGCGTTGTTGTAAAAAGCCACGGCGGCACCGATGCGCTTGGCTTTGCCACAGCAATCGACGTTGCAATTGAAATGGTCAAAAATGGTCTTGTCGCAAAAATCGCTGAGGATGTGGCGCAAGTACATTCCATTCTTGCGCCAGAAGCCAAAGCGGCGGAATAAAGCGGCATGATTACAAGTTGTTTGACAGGTGTAGGTTCAGCGCTGCCCAAGCGCATCATGACCAATGACGATCTGGCGAAAATCGTCGACACATCGCATGAATGGATTGTGGAGCGTACTGGCATCCATGCGCGTCATATTGCGGGTGACGGCGAAACCACCCGCAGTCTGGCTGTTGAAGCCGCACAGAAAGCTATGATGGCAGCAGGGTTAAGTGCCAGTGACATCGACTTGATTGTCTTAGCCACTTCAACACCCGATAACACATTTCCGGCGACGGCCACTTTGGTGCAGGCCGACCTTGGCATTCGGGGCGGAGCGGCTTTTGACATTCAAGCTGTTTGCTCCGGTTTTGTTTATGCGCTCGTCACAGCCGACGCTTTGATCAAGGCGGGCCAAGCCAAACATGCGCTCGTCATTGGCGCTGAAACATTTTCGCGCATCCTCGATTGGACAGACCGTGGAACCTGCGTTTTGTTCGGCGATGGGGCAGGGGCTTTTGTTTTGTCCGCGACTGAAGGCGATGGGACAAATGGCATTATCGCATCCAAGCTTCGCGCTGACGGACGCTTTAGTGATAAGCTCTATGTCGATGGCGGACCGTCGACCACGAAGACCGTCGGCCTTTTGCGCATGGAAGGAAAAGAAGTTTTCAAACATGCTGTTGTGAATATGGCGTCGGTGATGAGTGATGTCATGCAAGCAGCCGGTGTCACACCAGATGATATCGATTGGTTCGTGCCACATCAGGCCAACCGCCGGATTTTGGATAGTACGGCGACCAAGCTTGGTATTGACCCTGAGCGCGTGGTTGTGACCGTCGACAAGCACGGCAATACTTCGGCTGCTTCAGTTCCCTTGGCTTTTGATGTTGCCGTCGAAGATGGGCGCATCCGCCCGGGCCACCTGGTTTTAATGGAAGCAATGGGCGGTGGTTTTACTTGGGGCGCTGTTCTGCTGCAACTTTAGGGATTGCGGCATTAACTTCATGCCATAAGCCTTTGAGAATTATCCAAATTCCCGTTGACGCCAAGTGAGTCTCCACTTAGGATTGCTTACGTCGGTTCCATAGGAGAGGTCCGGGACATGAACAAGAAAACGCTTACACGCGCAGATTTGAGCGAGTCACTGCATCGCAGCATTGGTCTTTCCAGAACGGAATCGGCTGATATGGTCAATGCTGTTTTAGACTTGGTCTCAGATGCTTTGGTTGACGGGCAATCTGTGAAATTATCATCATTCGGCACCTTCATGGTTCGCGCCAAGCGCGAACGCATGGGCCGTAACCCAAAAACCGGCGAGGAAGTGCCAATCACGCCCCGCCGGGTCCTCGTTTTCCGCCCCAGCCAAGTGATGAAGAATGTCGTCAATGGTTTGGAAGGCGGAGACGAAGACTGATGGGTTGCAAAGTAAGGAATTGATCCTTGGAAAAATCACCAGACGCCTTCCGTACCATCAGTGAAGTGGCTGAGGAGCTTAACGTTCCTCAACATGTACTCCGCTTTTGGGAAACCAAGTTCACGCAAATCAAGCCGATGAAGCGTGCGGGCGGCCGCCGCTATTACCGCCCGGCTGACGTGGACTTGGTGCGTGGCATTCGGGCATTGCTCTACGGGGAAGGTTATACAATCCGTGGCGTACAGCGCATTTTCAAAGAGGAAAACACTGGCTATGTCGTTGGTGTTGGCTGGGGCGAAGTAAAACCGCGTCAAGGTGATGCGATCCGCGAGGGAGCACCCTTACCTGGCCGGGCTGCATTGGCACCGCGGGCGGGGAAAGTTGCAACGCCGCCAGTTGGCTCTGTACCAATGGCTAGGTTGCGCGATGAACCACCAAAAATTGTGCATAAGCTTTCAACGTCACAAGCCGACACTTTAAAAGCTGCTTTGAAAGATTTGGCTGACGCCCGCAAATTACTAGACCCAACGGAAGTTTGATGCGGTTTGGAATTTTGAGGGGGCTTGCGCTGTGAAGCTAGCGGTATTGGCTGCCAAGCTTGCAGGTTTTGTCGGGGCCAGACTTGCAGGTGCAGCAATTGGTTTCATAAGCCAATTTTTGTTAGCGCGACTTTTGCCCGTCGCTGACGTCGGTGTGGTTTTGATGGGAATGAGTGCCGCATCATTCATTTCACTTGGTGCCAATGGCGGTTATGCGCTGCTGGCCATGACGCAGCTTCCCAAAATATATATGCACGGGCGTCAACGCTTGATTGACGCCTTCAATACGTCTGCAGCCTTTGACAGTGTCATCAGTTTTACCGTCATTTGTATTCTTGGCGTGATTGCGACTTTCTGGTTTGATCTCTCAAAAGGTCAATACATTGCTTTGGGAATTGGTGCTTTGTGTGCTCCTGCTTCCGCAGTCATCCGCTTCAACAGTTCTGTTGCAACAGCTGAGCGGCGCTATCACCTCGCTTATGTTCCTGACTTTATATTGCGGCCATTTATGTTTTTGGTTTTTTTGGTTGGCGTCTTTGCGCTGTCATACAAAGTGGACCCAGTTTACGTCATTCTGGCTTTCACTTTGACGGCCTATGTCGCAGCTGTCGGCCAAGCTTGGTCATTGGGTAAAAACGCACTTTCGGTCCGACACCTCACCTGGCCGCGCCCGCTCTATGGCAAGCGCATGCGGTCAAAAGCCATTGCTCTCACATTGGTATCGGCAACCATGTTGGCAATCGCTGATATCGTAACGCTTGTTGCCGGTTTTCTGTTGCCCGAAGAACAAGTTGCAATTGTTGGCATTACTGTTCGACTTGCCGCAATTGCCGGCTTTGTGTTGCAGGCCGGGCAAATGTTGGTGCTCACAGATTTTACGCAAGCCCTCATCGCCAACAACAAGCCGCAAGTGCGCCAGTTGCTCATGCGTATTAATCTGATCACGCTTGCAATCGTTGGCAGTTCTTTACTTGGCGGCATTTTGCTTGGCGAATTTGTATTGAGTTATTTTGGAGAGGTGTACCGTCAAGGGGCTTGGTTGCTGGTGTTCTTTCTCGTCGCCCAGTCTATTCGTGCCGCTGGCGGAATGAATCAGCACATATTGTCGATCAACAATTTTCAGGTTCGAATGGCAGGCATGGGGCTTGTTATTCTTACAATGTTTATTGGTCTTTCCGCGCTGCTATGCCGCCGATATGGCTTTAACGGCATGGGCTACGCACTCATCGGGTTCGAATTGGCATGGATGGTCGTTTTGGCCAAGCAAGCGCAACATCTTTGCGGGCAACGTGGTGACCTCTTGTGGGTGCTGCAAAAGCGCTGAATTCGTGTTTGCCTTTACGGTGCCTAACCGCTAAGCCAGCCGCAGGGTCGGAGCGTAGCGCAGCCCGGTAGCGCACTAATCTGGGGGGTTAGGGGTCGCAGGTTCGAATCCTGTCGCTCCGACCAGTCTAACCCCTCAAAATGTTTTTGCGGCGCAAAGTTTTCATAACTTGAAATCTCTTTCACGTCGCAACGTGAAACCCGGCTGCATGGTAACAGCAAACAAGCCCCAAGTTATTCCAAGCATCCAGTAAAAATGCCGCCAATGTTCAGTGTCAATTTGTATACCTTGAAAAATAACTGATGCCATCGCACTAAAAACAGCAATGGCCAAACCTTGCCAAGGTGTGCGAACCAAAATTGTCCTGAGGCCCGCATATAGCGTTGAGATAATGAGCAGGAAATAAGTGACACCGCCCAACCAGCCATAAGCGGAAAATGCGTTTAGAAATACATTGTGGGGAGCTTGGCCATATACGCTACCGAAAGTCAGCGGGCCATAACCAAGTGGAAGTTTCAAAAGATCAGGAATGGAACGGAGCTGGTTTCCGAAGCGTCCTGTTTCGCCAGCGTCGTAACTTTGCACAAGAGAAAAACGTTGAACAAACATTTTTTGAATAGTTGGAACACTCATCAAGCCAATGAAAGCAACCGTGACAAACGCTAACCCAATAACCACGTAAATCACCAGTCGCATGCGAAGTTTTCCGTTCGCATAAAGTACAAAAGTCAACGAGAACAAAAGTATTGCTGCCATAACAAAATTTGCCCAAGCCCCGCGGGAGAATGAAAGGAATAAGCCAATAAGACAAATGCCCAAGGCCACTGCGGTCAAAATTGGATGTCTCGTTGTGCGCAGAATGAGGTTCTGCAACATGAAAACCATCGGGAATATCAGATAAGTTGAAAATACGTTGGGGTCTTTAAATAAGCCGGTTGCGCGCCCCGGCAAAACTTGCAACGGAAACGGGCTGGGGAGATTAAAGTAGTCGATCATCCCCCAGCAAGAAGCGATGACAGCACCAATCGACCAAGCATGGCCAATAATATTGATATGCTTCATCGGGTTTGCTGCCACATAAAATGAAAACACAACAGCGCTCAGTGCCATGTACGCAGATGTGACAATGAACATCAAAGCCTTAGGATCATGTTGAACCTGCACATAGCTGAGAAATCCACCAACGTTATACAAAACCAGCATCAACAAAAGCGGCATGATGCATAATGCAGCGTTCAGTCGTTGGAAAATAAAAAACAATACAACGAACCCGAACATCACATCGGTGGGTGCGGGTTCAATATATACGACAAACGAGATTACCAACATCAGCCAAACCGACCAGTTCATCATTTGACTGGTAACAATTTCGATAACAGCATTCCTGCTTGGAGCGGTGATGGATGTCATTTTCTCTGCCTACCGCGTTTTGACTTTTTCGAGAAAGGTCAGAATCGCCTGAAATTGTTGTTTTTGAACAACTTTTCTGACTTTTTACGACTCCGTCAAAGGCCAGGTTGATCTAATATGCTCCCCTCGGGTCTAAAAGTGCGAAAGGGGTTCTTGCCAATATGTAAAGATCGAAGGTTAACGACCAGTTTTCAATGTAGTAAAGGTCGTGCTCAACCCGGCGCTCAATTTTTTCAGCCGTGTCAGTTTCACCGCGCCAACCATTTATTTGGGCCCAGCCGGTCATGCCTGGCTTCACTTTATGACGTGCGAAGTATCCTACTACCACCGACTCATAAAGATTGCCTGCTGCACTTGCCATTGTTGCATGTGGGCGTGGCCCAACAAGGGAGAGTTCACCTTTCAACACATTAAAGAGTTGTGGTAACTCATCGAGACTGGTGCGCCGGATAAACCGCCCAACGCGGGTAACGCGCGGGTCATCTTTAGTGACGAGTTTGCGGGCATTCTGATCAGCTAAATTGGTATACATTGAGCGGAATTTGTAAACTTCAATGAGCTCGTTGTTAAAGCCGTAGCGTTTCTGCTTAAAAAAGACCGGACCCTTGCTTTCCATTTTTACGGCCAATGCAACTGCGGCAAAAACCGGCAGCAGTGCAACCGTTGCAAAAAGTGCAATTATTTGATCTTCAACGGCCTTCAAGAATGGCCCCCAATCACCTAAAGGTCGATCAAACAAATCAAGCAGCGCAAGATTGCCGACATAAGAATAAGCGCGCGGACGGAAACGCAAACGTTGGTCTTGCGCTGAAAGCCGGATGTCGACCGGTAAAACCCAAAGGCGGTCAAGAATTTGCAACAAGCGATTTTCTGCGGTGACCGGCAATGTGAGAATAAGAGTATCAACGCGTGTCGATCTCACGAAGTCGATCAAATCCTCGATGGTGCCGAGTTTCTTCAATCCTTCAGTCACAACGGGTGCGCGATCTTGTCCGCGATCATCGAAAACGCCAAGTACAGTAAGTCCGGTATCGCGTGATGCATCAAGTGTCGCGATGACATGGTCAGCGGGTAGGCCAGCCCCCACCAACACAGCCCGTCGGTTAAGTTGCCCATTTCGGTTCAAGCGCCGGATGACATGCGCAAGCAGGAAACGGAATGCGACAGCAAATAGTAAACCTGACACTGCCCAACTTAACAACCAATTGCGAGAGAGGTCAGCTCCAACTTTGCCGACGAATGCAAACAGCACAATACAGCCGAACATCAATGCCCAATTGGCAGTAAGTGATGGAAGGCTGGGAAGAGGTGACAACAAAACGTTCAATCTATAGGCGCCCGCCATTTGGAGAACTGCCGGAAATGCCAAAGACGCAAACAAGATTGTTGAAGTCGAGATAAAGTCTAAATATTCGATACCGGGAAAGCGGGCCAAATTGAGAAGCGCCACCAATGCAACAAAAAGACTTTCCAAAATCCGAACCATTGCCGCGACCACGCGTGGCGCCACGAATGGCTTATCCGGCAATGTTTGCAGAATTTCCCGCCTCTGCGCAGTCCATCGCTGAGATTCATCGGTGGTCGACTTGTTTTGCAACACTGCAACGGAAGTAACGTTCAACAGTTTATCGATGTTTGGTTTCATGAGCCTGCTTCATTTCGTGACACAGCACGATCCTGTGCCACACGAAGCAAGCAGCCTGCCTTTCAGTGGTGCCGCGAACCGTTCCCACTTAATATGGTTATTGAGAGGTTAACACAGTAATCTGGGTCAGGCCGAAATATAGAAGTCCGTGATTTTCTTACACATTTCCACCGCAGAACAAGTTTTTCGAATGTGTGCGGCATACGCATTGCCATCACTTTTCATCAGAGCGGGCGCACCCAGCGCCACTGTTTCCAGCCAACATGCGGATACGCCGCCTGATCCAGTCCTCCAGTTCGGGCACCGGGCGGTAGTACTGGCTGATGCCGAAGTACGCCGTCCAGCCCCGCACGTATTGCCCCAGCTTGTGCAGCCGGTGTGCCATCGACACGCCCCAGCTTCGCCCCGTCAGCTCCTTGACCCGGTGCTTGAAGGCCGCCGCCGACTTGTCGGTCCAGCGTATCTTCGTGCCCACGATCGTGAAGCCCAGGAAGCTGCATTCGCTCATCGGCGCGACCTTGCTTTTGGCCAGGTTCACCGTGAGCTTTAGGGTCGTCTGGAGGTAGCGCGTGATGCTGCGCATCACCCGCTCGGCGGCGCGTTGGCTTTTGACAAGAATGATCATGTCGTCGGCGTAGCGCGCGAAGCGGTGGCCCCGCTGCTCCAACTCGCGGTCGAGCTGGTGCAGCAGGATGTTGGCCAGCAGTGGGCTCAGGGGCCCGCCTTGGGGCGTACCCACTTGGCTCGGTTCGATGTGCTCACCGACCAG
>JAYUQS010000061.1:0-5165 GCA_043756645.1 Hyphomicrobiales bacterium
CATATCGTTCATAAGGCACTGGAGCGCGTCTCACCATTGGCGGTGCCCGCCCTGTTGGATATCTCACGCGAATCAATTAACGGCGAAGCCCATGATGCCCTTCTCGCCGAAGCCGCTGACGAACTCATGGGAGAGGCCACACGGCTTGTCTAAGCAGCACACCATTCCGCTCGGCGGCTTGAACTTTGTGCCGGATATGTCTGGCGCATTGTTTTTGCCCGAAGAGAAACTGTTGCTCATCGCGGATTTGCATTTGGAGCAGGGTGCGAGCTTGGCGAGGCGCGGGCTGCATGTGCCGCCTTATGATACGGCTGTAACGCTTGCGATGTTGGAGCGCGTTTTGGCGGCAACTGACGCGCGGCGCTTGGTTTTGCTTGGCGATAGTTTTCATGACGGCACCGCTCATAGTGAAGTGTTGCCGAATGATGCGGAACGCCTCCGCACCATCACTGCAAAAGTCGACACGATTTGGATTGCGGGAAATCATGACCCAACCACACATGAAAACCTGGGCGGCTTGTGCGTTAAAGAACTGGCGCTGGGTAAGATCACATTGCGCCATATCCCTGTGGCGTTAAGCTCCGGCGAAATGGAAGTCGCAGGCCACTTGCACCCCGGTGCAGCCATCATACAACGGGATCATCGCATTCGAACCAAGTGTTTTGTCGCCGATGATCGCCGCATTATTCTGCCAGCCTTTGGTAGCTATACCGGCGCACTTAACATTCGCAGTGCTGCCTTTGCAGGTTTGTTGCGCATCGAACAAACGAAAGCATGGATGATCAGCAAAACGGCCATCCATTGCTTTCCCTATAAGCGCTTATCTTGATCAACCAGCGTTAGGTGTTTTTGCCTGCCAATTTGGATCCGTCACAGCGACAGTGTTTGCTGAGTTTGGGGCAACTTCCGGCTTCCAAATACGGAGACGCTTTTCAGTTTCCTGCAATACGGCTGCGGACAGTGTTTTGGCCAAAGCGCCTGCGCGTTTGTCGGCATCAGCATCATTTTGTTTGGCTGCGATGGAATACCAAAACAATGCTTCCTTGCCATTGGTCTTGGTACCTAAGCCGCGCTCCAAGAGCACGGCTAAGTTGAATTGGCTATCTTTCAAACCATGGGCTGCACCCAGAGAGAACCATTTGAAGGCACGAGGGTAGTCAGGTTTTTCAGCACCAGCACCTGCCGCCAGAACAGCAGCATTGTGCATGGCCTTCACATTGCCCAGAGAAGCAGCACGTTCATACCAGCCTAAAGCACCCTTCAGGTCTTTCGCAACTCCCATGCCGCGCTCGTATAAAGTGCCCAAGCGATACTGTGCCGGGGCATTGCCAGCCGAAGCTGATTTACCATACCAATAGGCAGCTTTGGCATGGTCTTGTGTGACGCCGTCTTCACCATTCAGGTAACGCGACGCGATCACAAATTGGGCATCAGCATTGCCCATCGCAGCTGCTTCACGCAATTGCAATGAACCGGCTTCGGCTGGGGCAATATCCGCTCCAACTTTTTCGCCACTGACAATGTTAGCCAAATCTTGTGCGGGTTGAGCAACGGATCCCGTCAAAACAGGATCTGAGCCCTCAGGCATCAGCATGCTCTCAAGTTCAGCGGGCTTTGGTTGTGGTGGTTGAGCAGCCGAGCCATCTTGTTGTGTCGGGGCGACTGAGCCAGGCTGTGCGGCTGGCGTTTCTTGATTGAGTTGTTGTTCAATTGCGACCGGCTCAGCCGACGTTACCGTTTTTTTGCTTTGACCCAACATATTAAAGGTGAAAAATGAAACGGCCGCCAGCAACGCAATACCCATAATGATGTATTTGCGTTTCTTGCCTTCGCTATCCCCTGAGGCTTTTTTGAAACCAGGGGGTGTTTTCAACTCGCCGGAAAAACTATTAATCGGATCATTCTTTGCAGACTTGGATTTTCTTTTGCCTCTGAGAAAGCCAATATCGAGTAACTTCTTTGATGCTTCTTCACTGGCCCGTGCAGCGCCTGGTGACAAGTTGGAAAGCATGCTTTTTGGTTGGACCGCAGCCTGAGCAGCACGACGTGCAGCGGCAATGAAATCATCAGCTCCAACAACGGGCTGGCTTAAATCTGGAGCTTGCAGTGGCGGCATGGCCAGATCAAGTGGGTTCTGTGTTGCTGCATCAAACGGATCTTGTAACGGATCCAGTGTGACAGCTGTGTCTTGCGGGGCTTCTACCGAATCAAAAGGATTGACCGAATCAACCTGTGCAGTCGGATTGTCCCAAAGTGCCACCGGCGGTTCAACAAAGCCAAGTGAAGCCGCATCTTTGACAGGCGGGCTTACAGCAGCGGCAACACGCTGGCCGATGGCGGCAGTTTCAAGTTCTGCCAGTTTCGTGACAATCTGTTCAAGCGTTTCGTGAACCGCCTCTAACGTTTCCTGATTGCGACCCTCCGCAGTTTCAGAAGCGGCACGCACGGCAGCAAGGCCATCATTCAGGGCTTGAATTTCAGGTGTCGTTGTCAAATCCAGAGGAGCTGGAACTGAAGCTGCAAATTGTTGCGACATGGTTTGCGCCATATTCTTGGCAGCATTGTCAGCCACTTCCTGAGTCCAATTGCGCTGTTGCTCCATGCTGTCAAACAACTGGTTGACGGCACGCTCAATGGTTTCGAGGGAACCCAATTGCAGTTCAGTTTTTTCGACACGAGTCGCTATGTCAGCGAGGCGCTGTTCAATTTCTTCGCCGGCAGCGGCATTGCGGCTGCTGACGGCTTCCGACAGTTTATAATCAAGCTCCGCCATGCGGCGTTCAAGTTCGCTGACCTGTGGCAGATTGCGGGTCTGAGCTTGCGTCTGTTCCAGACGTTGAGTGATATCGAGAATGCGGCGATCCATCTCGGCCATGGGCCGCAGATCAGGACCTTGCGCCACGCGCGTCGACAATTGCTCGACCGCTGCTTTGAGCGCCATCACATCGCCGCCATTGGCTTGCGACTTGCTGGCGTCATCAATGCGGGCGTTCAAGCGTTCGACTTCACCACGCATGCGCTGCATTTCAGCAGGGCCCGCACCATTGCCGGTGAGCGAGACTTGAGCTTCTTTGATCAAGCCAACAATGCGGCCTTCAATGGCGCGCAATTCCTGCTGTGAGGTTTGCACGGCTTGCGTTTGCGCCCGCGAAGCCAAGCTTTCAGCTGTTTCACGAACCGTATCAATGCGATTGGCGAGTTCCGTAAGTTCGATTTTTAACAGGTCAGGTAATGTTGTCTGGCTGGAACTGGTTTCGCTGCGTTCAACGCGTTGTGCCAAATCGGCCAAACGGCTTTCTAACTGTGTAAAAGCAGGGGCTTGCTTGCTGACGGAATCTTGCGGAGCAGTGGCAGCTTTTTGCGACAACGACGCCATGCGGTCATGCAGTGATTTAAAATTGTCCCGCGTTCGTTTTTCTGATGTCTCCATGTGCTCAACAATATTGCGCACGGCTTTCTCAAGCGCCCCGTAACCTGTGTTTTCCTCAGGCTTTGTGTCGCGGGTTTTGGTGGCTTGGGCAAATTGACGGCCCAAAACCGACAAGCGATCATTGACAGCTGTAAAGGCTTCGACAGTTTGGCGCTCGTTGCTTTCAACGCGGCCCAAAATTTTATGGAATGCTTCATCGCCTGCAGGCGAGCGGCCCTCAGAAGGAGCCACAGCGCGGGCGGAGGTTTCAGAATCCCGGCGTGAAAGTCTCGACAAGTGCTCAGCAATATCTTCAAGGCGGCTTGCCGTCCGTTCAAGCGCATGTGAAGGTGCCAAGGTTTTGCGGGCGAACATGTCGGGCCGTGTGTCTGGAATGTCATCAGCGGTTTCAAGTATCTTGCTGTTCAGCCATTCACCAAGCGTCATGCCTGAACGACGGGCCGCAATCTTTGCTGCTTCTCGCACATCAGGCTCAATGCCTTTGACGCTCCAAGGTACACCAGGCTTCATTACCCCACTCCTCAAACCTCGCATGGAGGTCTACAAAACAAAACAACCACAGCACCATATTTGGCGCTGCCAAGACTAATCCTGAGGCTGAAAGTTAACGTTTTTGGTAAATAATCAGTTAAGGTGTTGAATTACTGTACGATTCAATGCCTTCGCGCGTTTTCGAAAGTTATAACTTTGAGCCTTTTTGCATTTGCCCACTCTCCCCTCGACCGACTCAGCAGCTTGCGGGGGCAGTCGAACGAGGTGGAAAACCGCCGGAAAAGCCCATCTGCGCGCTTCGTTTATGTGTGTGGGGATGAGGTCCGTTTTGCTGGAGAACAGCTTGATGTGTCACCAGCCCCGGATGAGCAAGAAACTTTACTCTTGGGGCAGGATGCGTTGGGGCAAAACTGGTTTGGGGTAGCTTGCGAACCCGGTGATTCGTTAAAATCCATCCGCACCATCATGGTTGAAGGGCTTTTGCCTCCTGAACAGCTCTCGATCATTGCGCAAGCCCGCAGCTTGCTGCATTGGCATCAAACCCATCCGTTTTGCGCCAAATGCGGCGAGCCCTCCATCATGCAAGACGCTGGCTATCGCCGACATTGTGCTGCTTGCACAACCGATCACTTTCCCCGCACTGACCCCGTTGTGATTATGGCCGTGTGTCATGGCAGGAAAACGTTGCTGGGCCGCCAGAAGGCTTGGCCGGAAAACATGTATTCCACGCTTGCAGGCTTTATGGAGCCCGGCGAGACCATTGAAGACGCCGCCCGCCGCGAAGTGAAGGAAGAAGTGGGCATCACAGTTGGAAAAATTGATTACGTCGCCAGCCAACCGTGGCCCTTCCCTGCAAGCCTAATGATCGGCATGATTGGTGAGGCAACTGATACTGCTTTGACCATAGACGAAACTGAAATTGAAACAGCACGCTGGTTTGAAGCCGATGAACTTAAAATGATGCTGGACTGCACGCACCCCAAAGGTTTGCACGCGTCAAGGCCCGATGCGATTGCGTGGCACTTGGTGCAGGCAGCGTTAAAGCGGATTTCCGCGGCGGTGGATTAATACCCGCGTGTGCGGTCGACCAGATTGACGAGGGTTCCGTCAGTTTCAAACTGCTCAATTTGCTTCGCCACATATTTGCAGATTGTTGCGGGATCAGAGTCAGCTGCGGTGTGTGGTGAGAGAATGACTTTCGGATGCGTCCAAAACAGGCTTTCAGACGGCAAAGGTTCCTTGC
>JAYUQS010000062.1:0-2018 GCA_043756645.1 Hyphomicrobiales bacterium
TGCCGATGATCGAGGTGATCACACATGCCCCACCGATAGCCAGCGGCAACACCATGCCAGCCAGCTTGTAAGCTTCCGGCAAAGCGATGGCTGCAAGCACCATGGTGGCAACAGTTGTCACCACATAGGTTTCAAACAAGTCAGCGGCCATGCCAGCGCAATCGCCCACGTTGTCGCCGACGTTGTCTGCGATGGTTGCGGGGTTCCTTGGGTCATCTTCCGGAATGCCAGCTTCGACTTTACCGACCATGTCGCCGCCAACGTCTGCACCTTTGGTGAAGATGCCGCCGCCGAGACGGGCGAAAATCGAAATCAGCGAAGCGCCGAATGAAAGAGCAACGAGTGCGTCAATCACGGTGCGTGATGTGGGTGCAAGGCCTAACGAGCCCGTAAGGAAACCAAAATACAGCACTACGCCCAACAGGCCGAGGCCAGCGACGAGAAGGCCCGTGATTGCGCCCGCCTTGAAAGCGAGATCCAAACCACCCGCCAAGCCCTTGGAGCCCGGTTGTGTTGCAGCTTGCGCCACGCGGACGTTGGAGCGCACCGACACGTTCATGCCGATGAAGCCTGCAAGGCCAGAGAGAATAGCACCAATGGCAAAACCGATTGCCGCATAGATGCCAAGCAATGGAATAGTGATGACGAAGATCACAGCACCTACGGCGGCGATGGTGTAATATTGACGTTTGAGATAGGCAGCCGCACCTTCGCGGACGAGGCCCGAAATTTCCTGCATGCGGGCTGAGCCAGCGTCGGCCTTCATCAACCCGATGTAGGTGATGTAAGCGTAAACGATGGACAACAAGCCTGCCAGGACGATCAGCCAAAGAGCTGTGTTCATGGTGTCAAGTTCCTTAAAATAAGAGTTGCAGTAAACCATTCCCGACCGTTGGCCGCGAGCGTCGAGACTGCAAAAGTCGACTCACGCGCTTCCCTGCCACAGGGCTTGGCAATGGCAGAGGTATGCCAAGATTCCGCCATAAACTCAATGGGAGAAAGGTATCAAAATGAAGGAGGGAATGAGGGGCGTTCGTCAGAATTATGATTGATAAACTTCACCCCTGCCCGCTTTGCGGGGGCAATTGCATAGGAGGATAACCTCCCTCACCTGCCACCCTTCGGGTGGCGTCCTCTCCCGCAAGCGGTAGAGGTGAAGAATTGCTTCATAATACCAACCGCGAAAAGAGTTGCCCCATTCTTCTCCCTCCCCCTTGTGGGGAGGGTCGGGGTGGGGGGCACTCCGGCCCTTAAAGTGAAAGAAGAATTCCCAGCAATTCCAACAGTCTGAGCGACCCCCACCCTAACCCTCCCCACAAGGGGGAGGGAATTGCGTCGGGGTTCAGTCCACGAATATTAAGTCAATTCATTTGTCGGTTGCTTTATCCCCTGCCGCAACCACAGGCCTGCCGATTTGCAAGGCGACTTGACCGCTAAGCCGGAGCAGACTTCGTTCCCAGCATCAACCACCCCACCATCAGCAGCGCAATTGCCGCTGGTGGGAACAGTGCGATTGAAACTGCCGCCCAGCCCCAATCCGCGAGGATGAGGCCGGAGCTGGTTGAGGCTATTGCCATGAGGATGGAGATTCCGAGATCATTCGCAGCCTGCACTTTGCCGCGTTCTGACGGACGGTAAGTGTCGGTCAACATCGTGGTGCCGCCGATAAAGCCGAAGTTCCAGCCAAGACCCAGCACGATCAATGCCACTGCAAAATGTCCGAAGCTGATGCCGGCCAGACCCACAATCGCAGCGCCGATCAGCAACACCATGCCAAGGCCTGTCACTTTTTCAGCACCGAAACGTTTGATCAATTGACCGGTAAAAAAGCTTGGCACAAACATGGCCAACACGTGCCATTGGATGACCCAACTCGCATCTGATTTGGTGAAACCACAACCAATCATGGCCACGGGTGCTGCTGTCATCATCAGGTTCATCAGCGCATAAGCGATCATGGCGGACGCCATGGCCACGATCATGCGGGGCTGGCGCAACAGTTCCGGCCAAGCGCGTGC
>JAYUQS010000063.1:0-2010 GCA_043756645.1 Hyphomicrobiales bacterium
CAACTTGCGCCAAAATATCCATGACGGCAGTGCGGCGGTCGAGATTATAGCCACCCACGATGGATTGTTGTTGACCAAGCTCGCCATAAAGTGACGCCAATCTGGGGTTGGCAGTGGTTTTTGTGTGTGCGGCCAGCCATTCCAAAAACAGGCCCATGAACACTTCAAAATCCTGTTGCGCCAAGGCCCGTGTAGCGAAGTGCTGGCCGATGCTGTTGCGTGTGGGTGCATCAAGGCGCTTTGCGGTTTTAAAGGCATGAAAGGCTTTTGCACCTTCGCTGCCCAGCAATTGCAACGCAAAGCCCGGCCTTCCCCCGCAAATGCCAATTGTGTTGTGAAGGGCTGTTGCATCGGGTGCCGGTTCCAACGGCAGATTTAGCAAAACCGTTGATGTTTGCGATTCTGAAAGTGGTACGAGCGGCAGTTTTCGGCAACGTGATCTGAGTGTTCGTAAAATTTTACCGGGGGCGTGACACACCAGCAATATCAATGTTTTAGCCGGTGGTTCTTCAACCAGTTTCAGAAGCGCGTTGCCGGATTCTGTGTTGAGATCATCAGCAGCATCCACAAGCCCGATGCGCCAGCCGCCACTGCCGGAGGTACGGGCGAAAAAGTCGATGAACTTGCGCCCGTCTTCAACCGAAATTTCGGCTTTCAATTTGCGTGGTTTGCTGTCGTTGAGTGAGCGTTCGAGCACGACAAGATCGGGATGTGCTCTGGCGTGCAACCAGCGCTCAACTTGCGCGGCATTTTTGTTTTGTGACAAAACATAGCAGGCGATGTGATAAGCAAAACTGGCTTTGCCAATGCCCGATGGACCCGTAATCATCCAAGCATGGTGAGGCCGACCGGAGTCAAAGGCGGCTTTAAACCCTGCCATTGCATCATCGTGGCCGAAGACATTCGGGGCAAAACGCGGATGCCAAGGCACTTCGCGCGGATCTTCGTTTTCTTCAGCCACGGCCACGCGCCTTTAAAACAGAGAGAATTTGTAACCAGACATTTTCAATGGGAAGGGAAGCATCGATTATCGCGCATCGATTGGCTTCGTTACGGGCAATCTCCAGAAACCCTAGCCTCAACTTCTGATGAAAGGCGATGCCTTTGCGTTCATAGCGATCTTCAAGCCCTGCCCCACGGCTGCGCGCACGCTCTAATCCCAAGACCGGATCAAGATCAAATATGAGTGTGAGGTCCGGCATGGTTGTGCCCACCACTTGTTTTTCCAACGTGTCAATTAAGACCTGCGGACAATCTCCAGCCACACCTTGATAGACTCGCGTTGAATCAAAGAAGCGATCACACAAAACGATTTGGCCATTTGCAAGTGCTGGCCGGATGACGTTTCGCAAGTGACTGTCTCTGGCAGCGTAGTTTAGCAAAGCTTCTGCAGTAGACGAATAACGGCCAGGGTCGCCATTTACGAGAAGTGCGCGCACATCCTCTGCGGCAGCGGTACCTCCTGGTTCACGTGAAAGAACCACGTCGCGGCCAGCGTGCCGAAAATATTCGGCCAAGCGTTTGATTTGCGTGGATTTTCCTGCCCCCTCGCCGCCTTCAAATGTGATGAACAAGCCCGACATTAACCGCCGAACACCATGATAGAAACACTATCCATGGCTTTTTCAATCATGGAGTCCACTGCTACGACGTCTGCTGATGTGACCACTGGAATTTCAGCAACGACGCGACCATTCACCATCACACGGACGCTGCCGACTTCTGTTCCAGCTATCACAGGTGCAATCAGTGGACCTGTGTAGCTCATTTTGAGTTCAACGGATTTTTGTTCTTTCGGCGTCAAAGCAACTTGGAAGGCTTGTAAAGTTTTTAGTTCAACCCAGTTTTCAACGCCGCCCCAAACGCGGGCCTCGGCCACTGTTTCGTCTTTTTCAAACACATCAGCAGTTTTGAATTGATTAAAACCCCAGTCCAACAGCTTCTGTGACTCGGCTTTGCGATCATTTGCGGTTTTCAATCCGGCAACCACCATGATGAGTTTGCGGCCGT
>JAYUQS010000064.1:0-14930 GCA_043756645.1 Hyphomicrobiales bacterium
TTCACATTCACGCGTGATCTCGCAAGGTGCGCATTGCGCACCGTTTGGTCTCCACACTTCAACGACGATGGATCACCGGAACAAGTCCGGTGATGACAGTGGTGGGGGCATTACGGTGACGGCTTACTTTTCTCCCCCACGCGTTCCGCGTGAGGGAGAAATACCTCAAAGGCCCCTACACCCGTCATCCCGACGAAAGTCGGGATCTTTTTGATTTGAATTCTATTGCCACCAGATTCCGGCTTTCGCCGGAATGACGACGTGTGGGAGATAGGATTCCGCCGCCACTGCATTCAACTTTCTCCGCCACCCGTTTCCTTTTTCCGTGCGACCGTCAGATCGCCAACCTTGATCAATTCGTACTTCTCATTGAACGGCACGCCATCATCTTCTTCTTCAAAGTCCGGGTATTGCGGTGGCGCGTCTCCAACGGATTTTAACAATTTCCAGAAGGCTTTTGGTGCGGGCTGTTCGCGTGCTTCTGTGCGCTTTACTTCGAACAACCACTCGTCGCCATAGTCGAACAGAAAAACCAAACTCTTTCCGTTGCGATCAAAAGCGTTGGCGACTTTGGATTTCTTCACACTTTGTGATTCCGGCGACGACTCCTCACCCATGTCCTTGAAGAGTTCATAAAACTCTTTCGACTTGTAGGGGTTCTTCTTGTTGTCATAGAAACCAAAGGCGTGGTCGAAATCAAATCCAAAAACCTTGTTGATGACTTGAGCAAGTTTGTAGAGGCTGGCGTCACCCGAGATCTCAATGTCACGATATATCTTCGCATCTAAAGCTATGCGGAGCGCAATAATAGCTTGCGGCATGCTTCCCTCCTCTTTGATTAGGATACCCACAATATTCCATTTAAAGCGAACTCTCGGCCAGCGCTACCCATTCTCAATAGAAAAAACACGATTGCATTGGGAAAGCCCCCTCACCCCCTCGTGATTTCACGCCGCCGCCCCATCTTGCTATCATCTTACCATGACACACATCCTGCGCCCTGCTCTCACCCTCGCCGCTGTTCTCGCCAGCATATCAACCGCTTTCGCCGGCAAGGCTGATGTGATTGATGCATCCGCCAGTAAAGCTGCGGACGGCACTTATACGATTTCTGTGACTGTAAAGTCTGACGATACGGGCTGGGACAAATATGCGGATCGCTGGGAAGTTCTGACCAAGGATGGCAAGTTGCTTGGCACACGCATCCTCGCCCACCCCCATGTGGATGAGCAACCTTTCACCCGTGAGCAATCCGGCATTGCAGTGCCTGCGGGAATTAAAGCCGTTACAATCCGCGCCCATGACAAAGTCGAAGGTTTTGGCGGTAAAGAATTCCAAATCACGCTGCCGCAATAACGTGGACGAAGTCTAGTTCAGTTAAGTTGACTCTTTGTTCCGACGCGCCTATGGCCTCCCCAATCTGGCGCATAGGCGTTTTGGCGAAGCCTTTTGTGCCCTTTTCTTTTCATTTTCTCGCCGGGGCTTTTTCAACTACATGCAATTTTCCGATCTGGGGCTCAGCCCCAAAGTTCTCGAGGCCGTAACCGCCGCAGGTTACACCACGCCCACGGCCATTCAGGCCGAGGCGATACCCCATGCCTTGGCCCGCCGCGACGTGTTGGGGCTTGCCCAAACCGGTTCCGGCAAAACCGCTGCTTTCGTGTTACCCATGCTGACGCTGCTCGAAAAAGGCCGGGCCCGCGCCCGCATGCCACGCACGCTCATTTTAGAACCGACACGCGAACTCGCCGTGCAAGTGCAGGAGGCATTTGAGAGCCTTGGCAAAATGCACAACCTCTCGGTCGCACTTCTCATTGGCGGCGTGGCGTTTGATCCGCAAGCTGCCAAGATTGATCGTGGCGCTGATGTTGTGATTGCAACGCCGGGCCGTTTGCTCGATCATTTTGAACGCGGAAAATTGTTGCTGAACGGCATTGAACTGCTGGTCATCGACGAGGCAGACCGCATGCTCGACATGGGCTTTGTGCCCGACATTGAGCGTATTTGCAAAACCCTGCCCTTCACGCGGCAAACCCTGTTTTTCTCGGCCACCATGCCGCCTGAAATTCAACGCCTGACTGCGCAGTTCCTGCACAACCCTGTCCAAGTCGAGACGGCGGTGGTTTCATCCGCCGCCTCAACAATTTCGCAATTTGCGGTGAAGGTCCCGTCAGACCCCAAGGCCAAGCGTGATGCGCTGCGTAAACTGATCCGCACACAGAGCAATGTGAACAACGCCATTATTTTTGCGAACCGCAAAACCACCGTGGCACTGCTGGAAAAGTCATTGAAGCAGCACGGCTTTAACGCCGGGGCTTTGCATGGCGATATGGACCAGTCTTCGCGGTTGAAAATGCTGACCGCTTTCCGCGCCCAGGAGGTCACCTTCTTGATCGCCTCTGACGTTGCAGCGCGCGGGCTTGACATTCCCGAAGTCAGCCATGTCTTCAACTTCGATGTGCCGATCCATGCCGAAGATTACGTGCACCGCATCGGCCGCACCGGCCGCGCCGGTCGTGAAGGCCACGCTTATATGATGGTGTCTTCGGCTGATACGAAGCACTTCAAAGCCATCGAAGACTTACTCAAAAAAGAAATCGACTGGTTCAAGCTGGATGGCGCTGAAGCGGTTGAAGCCGTGGTGGAAGACGCGCCAAAGCCTGAACGCCGCGAACGTAAACCGCGCGAAAAAACGCCGCGTGCGCCACGTGTGCCGCGCGAAGCACGGGTTAAAGATGTTGTTGCGGAGGAAGTTGCAGCACCTGTTGAGGTTTCACCAGAGCCAAAGCGCGAACCCCGTCCGCCCCGCCTTGACACCCGCCCGCCCCGCTATAAGCAGGACGACGCCGAAGATCACGGCGGCTTCAATGATAGCAATATGCCAGCCTTTCTTGCACGTCCTACGCGAACTTAGCTTCATAGAAACGCAGTTAAGGTTTCAAAAATCTTTGGGGATTTTTAAGGTCTTCAATTTATTTTGATTCATATGAAAAGCATTCAGACAGAAGACATTTTAACAACTGCCGCAGCAGAGCAACGCCGTATTGCAAAGCGCCAACGGGTGTTGAAATCGGCTAAGATCGTGTTGGATGACTGGCGTGCGCTTGATTGTTATTTGCGCGATGTGTCCGAAACAGGTGCAAAAATCTGCGTGAGCAACACAACGGATTTGCCAAAGAAATTTCGACTTTACACCATAACAGACAGTATGATGCGCGATGTCGAAGTTGCGTGGATAAAAAAAGACAGCGTCGGCGTCAACTTTACCAGTGACGCAAAAGTCGTCGCGTTGCGTAAGTTCTAAAGCGTTGCCGGTTTAATCTCGACACTTTCGCCACAGCCACAGGCCGAAGTTTGGTTCGGGTTGTTGAATACGAAGCCTGATTTTAAAACACCGGATTGATAATCCATCTGTGTGCCAAGCAGGAACATCAATGCCTTGGCCTCAATCAAAACCTTGGCACCGTCAATCTCCACCACTTCATCGAAAGGTTTGGATTCCTTGGCCCATTCCATCGTGTATTCCATGCCGGCACAACCGCCATTCTTGACGCCCACGCGAAGGCCAATGCCCTCACCCTTGGCCATGAGTTCACGCACCCGGGTGGCCGCGGCGTCAGTCATCGATAAAATAGCGGGGCGTTGGAGTGTCATGATTGCTCCTTACCACATATTCATGGCCATGCGGGCCTCATCTGACATGCGGGATTGGTCCCATGGCGGGTCAAAGGTAATCGTGGCTTTGACTTGAGCAACACCGGGAACGGAACCTACAGCGTTCTCCACCCAACCCGGCATATCGCCCGCCACCGGGCAACCAGGGGCCGTCAAGGTCATTTCAATGGCCACATTGCGGTCGTCATCAATGTCAACTTTGTAGATCAGGCCCAATTCATAGATATCGACCGGGATTTCCGGGTCATAGACCGTTTTCATCGCACCCACGATATCGTCGGTGAGACGCGCCAATTCATCCGCCGGAATGGCGGAAGGGCTGGGGGCATTGTCTATTGCAACGTCGGTCATGAGAATATCCCCATTTCTATCCAAATATCCTTTGTGCAGAGATAAGCGCATCCGCCAATTTATCAACCTCTTCATGCGTATTATACATTGCAAAGGACGCACGGCAGGTCGCCGTTACGCCAAAACGGTGCAGCAAGGGCTGCGTACAATGGGTGCCAGCCCGTACTGCCACGCCTTGCCGGTCAATCACGGTTGCCACATCATGGGCATGCGCCCCTTCCATAGTGAAGGAAATGATCGGTCCCTTGTGCTTGGCTTGTCCGAAGATACGGAGTGAGTTGATTTTGGAAAGCCGCTCCATGGCGTGTTCAAGCAATGCTTGTTCATGGGAGGCTATTGAACGCGCGCCAATAGTGCCCATATAGTTGAGGGCAGCACCCAGCCCTATGGCTTCGACAATGGCAGGTGTACCCGCTTCAAACCGATGTGGCGGGTCGTTATAGGTAACCCCCGCTTCGGTGACTTCCAATATCATCTCGCCACCACCTTGATAGGGCGGCATTTTCTTGAGGAGCTCGGCCTTGCCGTAAAGCACACCGATGCCCGTCGGGCCGTAGGTTTTGTGGCCGGTGAAAACGACGAAATCCGCATCCAATGCCTGCACGTCGACCGCGCCATGCACCGCCATCTGGCTGGCATCGAGCAACACAGGGATACCCTTGTCATGCGCCAGTTTGATGATCTCATCATAGGGCGTCACGGTGCCAAGCGCATTCGACATCATGGTGATGGCAACGATCTTGGTGCGCGACGTGAGCAGCTTGGCATATTCCTCAAGCAGGAAATTGCCTTGGTCATCAATCGGTGCCCACTTGATGACCGCACCTTTTCGCTCACGGTGGAAATGCCATGGCACAATGTTGGAGTGGTGCTCAAGGATGGAGAGCACAATCTCATCGCCCTCGCCCAGCACCATGCCGCCATAAGACTGCGCCACCAGATTAATCGCGTCGGTCGCATTGCGGGTGAAAATGATTTGATCTTTGGACGGCGCGTTCAGGAACTTGCGAACCGACTCTCGGGCATCTTCAAAGGCTTGCGTTGCCGCATTTGAAAGGAAATGTAGTCCGCGATGCACATTGGCATATTCTTGTGTCATGCTCTTGGTCATCGCGTCGATCACAACTTTCGGCTTTTGAGCTGACGCGGCATTGTCGAGATAAACCAGCGGCTTGCCATAAACCTCTCGCGAGAGGATGGGGAAATCAGCACGGATTTTGGTGATGTCAAATGTCACTCAAATAGCCTCTTATGAACCATGGCCAGCACAGCTTCGCGCACGGTTTCGTTTTCAATTGTGTCAACAGCCTCGCCTACGAAAGCTTCCACCAACATGACACGGGCTTCTGCCGGGGGGATGCCACGGGATTTGAGGTAGAACATATGATCGGGGTTGAGATCACCGCAGGTGGTGCCGTGGCCGCAGACCACGTCGTCGGCGTAAATTTCGAGTTCTGGCTTGGCGTCGAATTCGGCGGTCTCCGACAGCAACAAAGCATGGGACGATTGTTTGCCGTCGATCTTTTGCGCGTTTGGCCGCACGATGACTTTGCCTTGGAAAATGCCACGGGATTTGCCGTCCATCACGCACTTGAAGAGTTCACGTGACATGCAGTTTGGCACTTTATGATCAACCACCAAGCACGTGTCGGCGTGTTGCGTGCCATTCAACAAATAGCTGCCTGAAATTTTGGCAGAACTGTTTTGACCATTGTAATCGATATTGGCGTTTTGGCGGTTCAGCATGGCGCCTGCCGTCAGTGTGAAGTCATTTAAAATTGCATCGTCAGCCAGCGTTACGATAGCGTGTGAGAGATGTTGCGACTGTGTCGCTTCGGTTTCGATTTTCACGCGGTCCAAGCGGCCACCTTTGGCGATGGCAATTGTGGTGACGGGGTTGTTGAGATACTCGCCTTCACCCACGAATGTTTCAATGACAGTTGCCGATGCACCAGCAGTTACAGTGATGTGCAAGCGTGACGCGATGGCAGCGCCTTGCCCTGCGGTGATGTGCAGGACTTCCAAGGGGCGATCAATGTTGCCCGTGAATGACAAGCTGATGGTGTTGGCTTTGAGTTTTGCATTCAGTTCCAAAACAGGATCAACATGCGCAAGTGCGGGCGCATCATGCGAAACGTGAACGCCATCAGGCTTTGAATGGAGCTTGCCATTGACAATAATGATGCGCTGCAATTTTACATCAGCCAACGGTGCTGACTTTGCCAAACGCTCAATCGTCTTTGCATCCACACCAGCAGACACAGCGGCATAAGGCTTGTCGATCAATCGCTTGAGGTCGGTCCACTTCCAGTCCTCGTCCCGACGAGACGGAAGCACAAGACCCAATGCTTCTTCAGCAGCGGTTTTGGGTGCCATCATGTTCACGCAGCATTCTCCACAATGTCTGCGTAACCATGGGCTTCCAATTCCAACGCCAACTCCTTGCCGCCAGTTTTGATAATCGCACCATCCGACAAAACATGCACAAAGTCCGGCACAATATAGTCAAGCAAGCGCTGATAATGCGTGATCACAATCATGGCACGGTCAGGCGAACGCAACGCATTCACGCCATCAGCCACCACACGCAGCGCATCGATGTCGAGACCGGAGTCTGTTTCATCAAGCACACAGAGCGATGGCTCAAGCACAGCCATTTGCAAAATTTCTGCACGCTTTTTTTCACCACCGGAGAAGCCCACATTCACCGGACGCTTCAACATGTCCTGCGAAATATTCAGCTTCTCGGCATTGGCCTTCACATGCTTCATGAATTCCGGAATGGTATATTCTTTTTCACCACGCGCCTTACGCTGCGCATTGGCTGCTACTTTCAGGAACTGCATGGTGGCCACACCAGGAATTTCGATGGGGTATTGGAAGGCAAGGAACACGCCAGCAGCAGCCCGCTTATCGGCTTCCATAGCCAACAGGTCTTCACCTTTGAAAGTGATCGACCCCTCAGTCACCTCATAGCCTTCGCGCCCCGAAAGCACGTAAGACAAAGTAGATTTCCCCGACCCATTCGGCCCCATAATGGCATGCACTTCACCGCCCTTAACGGTCAGGTTCAGACCCTTGATGATTTCGCGCTTCTCATCTTCAAGACGGACGTGGAGATTTTTGATTTCGAGCATATCACTACCTATTGAGAATCTAAGTTTTTGAAAATTTTAATGTTTGAAGTTATGCCTGTGACAACGTCAGGCAAAATTGAATTTGCAACAGCTTCCAAGTTGGCAAGATGAGATTGATTTGGCTCATATCTAAAAGTGCCATCTTCAAAAACCAGATAGACCAACTGAAAATATGTGGAACGTTGAGTTATTGTGCACACAGGTCGCCCATCCAACGTGAAAGATGTCGCTCCGTCATCTTCAATTATGATTTTAGGCGACACACCGTGATCTCTGCCAATACTTTGTGTCAGTTCAGCCCACAAACTTTTGGGTTCAAAACTCCTATCAACATTCCCTCGTATCAATTTCACGCGCACTGGCAGCTCTACTTTCTTCCAAACCTTGTCAGCCGTCATCGCGATTGCATTTCGCTCCGCAGCAAGCGCCAGGCAGGCCCGATCCCCCACTGACAATCCCGCAGATTTAGTCTTATCGCGAAGCCCGCTTGCAAACCGCGCTTGCGAAGACGTGAAATCTACCTCCACCATGTCGATCAGCTCCAGAGCCGCGTCAATTTCGAGTTCGGACCTTCCTTTATCAATCAACTTGGTTCTCACCTCTACGACGTTAACCGTGGAGACAAATCGCGGCGCAAGGATTTCATAAACCTGCGATCCGCCGTCCTCTTGAAGGATGGCCGCCAGAATAGCAGAGGTGTCGAGCACCATGTCATCAGCCATGCTTTGCCACATTCGATCTTGCAGCCTCGGCAGCCTCTGCTTCTAGCCTCTTCCACTTTGCTTCATCAGCAGCGACTTCGAGCCGCTTCTCTGCAAGAAACTCGTCCACGATTGAGACACCAGGCCGCACAAGTGGTGCAGAGATCTCTTTCATCCGCGCCATGGCACCACGTCTGGTCAGCACTTCGAAACCCCGTTCAGTCGGCTTGATAAATAGTCTGTCTTGCCCAGTCACTCCTACCAGCGCCAGCAAATCAGCTGGAATCTGCAACCGACCCTGTGCATCCACATCCACCCAAACCGACTGACGCACAAGCGAAGCAGAATCCATAGAAGGCATCATCTTCGTCTCAAGCGTTGGCATATCCTCAGCCATGCCGCCTTGCTGCAACCCCGCATCAACGAGCACATTACGCGCATGCTGATACCGTATCTCCAAAAAACGGGCGATATCAGCCGTCGGCACACCTTTGCGGCCCAAAACCCGGATTTTCTCCGACTTGGTGGTCAGTCCCTTGGTAAGCTCCTCGTAATTCAACTGCGACATATCCCATCTCCTCTTCGGAGAACTATCTAACTATCAATTCTGACAATTTCAAGACTAACTATCAACCTACCGAACCTTCAAGCGAAATCCCTATCAATTTCTGCGTTTCCGCCATGAATTCCATCGGCAATTGCTGGATCACATCGCGGACGAAGCCGTTAACGATTAACGCCACGGCCTCTTCCTGCGAAAGACCCCTGCTACGGCAATAGAACATTTGATCGTCGGAGATTTTTGAGGTTGTGGCTTCGTGTTCGAATTGTGCGGTCGAAGTCTTGCTCTCAATGTAAGGCACGGTATGCGCCCCACATTTATCGCCGATCAGCAACGAGTCACATTGCGTGAAGTTCCGCGCGTTCAAAGCTTTCCGATGTGCTGACACCAAACCGCGATAAGTGTTGTCACTGCGACCCGCTGCGATGCCCTTCGACACAATGCGGCTGGAGGTATTCTTACCCAGGTGGATCATCTTGGTACCACTGTCTACCTGCTGGCGGCCATTGGAGATGGCGATGGAATAGAATTCACCGCGCGAATGATCGCCGCGCAAAATGCAGGATGGATATTTCCAAGTGATGGCGGAACCGGTTTCAACTTGCGTCCAAGACACTTTCGAATGATGGCCACGGCAATCAGCGCGCTTGGTCACGAAGTTATAAACCCCGCCCTTGCCTTCTGCATCGCCGGGATACCAGTTTTGCACGGTCGAATACTTGATCTCGGCTTCATCATGCGCGATCAACTCCACCACGGCAGCGTGAAGTTGGCTTTCTTCACGCGTCGGTGCGGTGCAGCCTTCCAGATAGGACACGTAAGAGCCCTTATCGGCAATGATCAAAGTACGCTCGAACTGGCCGGTGTTTTTGGCATTCATGCGGAAATAGGTTGAGAGTTCCATTGGGCAACGCACACCCGGCGGCACATACACGAATGAGCCATCAGAGAATACAGCAGCGTTCAAGGCAGCGTAATAATTGTCACCTTGCGGCACAACCGAGCCCAGATATTTCTTCACCAGTTCAGGGTGTTCGCGCAAGGCTTCGGAGATCGAACAAAAAATCACGCCGTGCTTTGCAAGTTCGTCTTTGAAGGTTGTGATAACAGACACCGAGTCAAACACAGCATCCACAGCGACGCGGGCCTTGACGATTTCATTGCCATCCTCGTCCAATTGCGGAGGTTTTTGGACTCCTGCCAGAATTTCTTGTTCCTTCAGCGGAATGCCAAGCTTGGCATAGGTTTCCAACAGCTTCGGATCAATCTCATCCAAGCTCTTGGGCGCTGCTGTTGTCTTCGGCGCAGCGTAATAATACAAATCCTGAAAATCAATTTTCGGATAGCTGACCTTGGCCCAAGTCGGCTCTTCCATATTGAGCCAAACATTGTAGGCCTCAAGCCGCCAATCAAGCATCCATTGTGGCTCATTCTTTTTGGCGGAGATAAAGCGCACAATGTCAGCACTCAAACCCTTGGGCGCATAGTCAGACTCGATATCGGTGGTGAAGCCGTATTTATACTTATCGACTTCAATCTCGCGCACGAGGTCTATGGTATCTTGATCAGCCATACTGGTCCTTAAGCCGCTGCCCGTGCAATGCGACGGGCCTTGAGTTTATTCAACGCCGCGATGATGCAGCTGATATCTTGTTCCGATGTATTCCATCCTGAACTGATACGGATTGCACCGCGTGACAGTTCAGGAGAAACGCCCATTGCATCCAACACGTGCGACTTCCCCACTTTGCCCGATGAACATGCTGAGCCTGAAGACACTGCAAAGCCCTCCAGATCAAGGTTCATCAAAAGTGTTTCAGCGCTCATGCCTGCAATGGCAAAGCAAGTGGTGTTGCAAAGTCGCTCAACGCCATCCGAGAAAATCACAGCGTCAGTCAATGCGGCTTCCAACTGGTCGGTTAGGGCATAAGTGTCAAGTTCTAGCTCATCTGCAAGGGCTGCAAAGCCTGCAATAGCAGGGATGTTTTCGGTGCCAGCGCGGCGACGGAGTTCCTGACCACCACCTGCAAGCAGTGGTTCGATCACCAAGCCGTCGCGTACCACCAATGCACCAATGCCAACAGGTCCACCAATCTTATGGGCAGCGACCGTCATCATGTCGCAGCCAAGCAAACCGAAGTTCACGATGCGCTTGCCGAAAGCCTGCACAGCATCAACATGAACCACCGCGCCTGCTTTATGGGCGACGTCGATTACATCTGCGATGGGTTGCACAACACCGGTTTCATTGTTGGCGATCATCACGGATACAAGTGTGTTGGGGCGGCCTAACAGAGATTGTAGCGCATCAAGTTTGACGCGGCCAAATTCATCAACAGGAATAAGCTCAACAATTTTGCCACTGGCTTTTGCAGCCGCCAAAACACTCGGGTGTTCGATGGCTGAAACCAAGATCACTTCAGCACCAACACCGCGCAGCGCCATGTTGTTGGCTTCGGTGCCGCTTGATGTGAAGGTCATCATTTGCGGAAGGCAGCCGAGTTTAAAAGCCAGCGCATCCCGTGCATCATCCATCACCTTGCGGGCTTTTCGGCCCTCACCGTGAATCGATGACGGATTGCCATGCACATCCATGGCACTCAGCATCGCAGCTTTCACCGATGGCCGCAGCGGGCTGGTGGCGTTATGGTCGAGGTATGTTCTCACCGGCCAACCCCCGGCACATGGCGGGCTTTGGCTTGTTTGATTGAAGCGGCCAAAGCGAGATTTCGCTTGGTGACAACATCTTCCAACGTGATTGATTCCAGAAAGAACATCATTTGACGACCCAGCGAAGACCACAGGTCATGGGCGCAGCATTGTTCGCCTTTCACGCAGCCATCAACCCCGTCACCGGAACAACGGGTCACACGCAAGGGTTCATCAGCAGCCAGAATCACATCGGATAGTGCAATGTCAGCAGCGGGGCGTGACAATTGATAGCCGCCGCCTGGCCCGCGCGTGCTGGCAACCAACCCTGCCCGGCGCAAACGGCCAAACAGTTGTTCGAGATATTCCTGGCTAATGTCTTGGCGTTCAGCGATTTCGTTAAGAGAAACCGGCCGATCAGCCCCGTGTTGACCAATATCGATCATGGCCATCACGGCATATCTGCCTTTTGTGCTCATTTTCATTCGACAATGTTCCGTTTAACCTTGTGTCAATTCACGAAAAGCTTGCTTTTTGCCCCCTGCACCGTGCTAAACGGCCACAGAACAAAAACGCTCTACCTTGGAATTATTCTAAAGAGAGATATAAGAATTCCGAGTAACGGAGTCAAATATAAAGACTCGTCGCTCCCCACCTAAAGGATAAACACCCCATGCCCGAAGTGATTTTTAACGGACCTGCAGGCCGCATCGAAGCGCGTTACCATCAGGCCAAAGCTTCCGGCGCACCTGTGGCCATTATCCTGCACCCCCACCCCACTTTCGGTGGCACAATGAACAACCCGATTGTGCATTCACTTTACGGAATGTTCCAGACACGTGGATTTTCAACCTTGCGCTTTAACTTCCGCGGCGTTGGCCGAAGCCAAGGCATGTTTGACAATGGCGCAGGTGAACTGTCCGATGCGGCGTCGGCGCTGGATTGGTTGCAAGCTTTGAACAAAGAGTCAAAAGTCTGCTGGATCGCCGGGATTTCTTTTGGCGCTTGGATTTCGATGCAGCTATTGATGCGCCGCCCGGAAATCTCCGGCTTTATTTCGATTGCACCTTTGGCCAAGCATTATGACTTTTCATTCCTGGCCCCCTGCCCTGCGTCAGGTCTATTTGTGAATGGCGAGAAAGACACTGTGACCGCACCTGAAGCCGTGCACAGCCTTGTTTCAAAACTCAAGACGCAAAAAGGTATTACGATCGAACACAGGGTTATTCCCGGTGCCAACCACTTCTTCCAGGATAAAATCGAAGACCTGACGAAAATCTGTGCTGACTATTTAGACAAGCGCATGACGCGGGAAGAGTAATCAGCCGTAATTCGGGTGGCTTCGATAGTATTGCTGGCCTATTCGACCTGTGAGAGCAGGACAAAATGAACAATCCAACAGCCCAAACCGCAGATGCCAAAAGTTGGGGCATGCTGTTGCTGCTTTCAACATTTTGGGGCGGTTCTTTTTTGTTCATCGCAATAGCGGTGAAAGAATTGTCGGCGCTGCAAATTGTTCTCGCGCGGGTGGCGCTCGCCTCAGCCTTTCTACTGCCTGCACATTTATTACTGCAAGGTCGCTTGCCTGTGGATCGTCGCGTTTGGATTGCGGCTGGCGGTATGTCGGTCATGAACAACATCATTCCCTTCACCTTGATCACGTGGGGGCAGCAGTTCATTACCGGCGGATTGGCATCCGTTGTGAATGCAACAACACCCATGTTCGCGGCCGTTTTTATGGCCATGGCTGGCTATGAAGCGATCACGGGGCGCAAAGCAATTGCATTGGCCATCGGGTTGGTCGGGGTCGCGGTTTTGCAGGGTACAAGTTTTGACGGACTGAGTTCTCAGAGCCTGGGCATTTGTGCTGTTGCGCTTGCGGCTGCATTTTATGGATTGTCTGCACCGTGGTCGAAAAAAATGTTGACGGGAATCCCGCCTTTAACCACAGCCACGTGCCAGCTTCTTGTGTCTACTCTTCTGATGGCAATCATTGTGTTTTGGTTTGGCGATGTGACGCAATACCAGACTGCATCTTCTTCCACATGGATGGCGCTGACCGGACTTGCGGTCGTTTCAACTTCATGTGCCTATTTATTGTTTTTCCGGATCATTGAACGCGCGGGACCTTCTTTTGTGTCGTTGGTCACAATGATTATTCCCGTATCCGCCATTTTGCTTGGCTATGTCGTGATTGGGGAAAAGCTGACATGGCAAGACATTATCGGAACGGCAATCATTGGCGTTGCCCTATTCGTCATTGATGGCAGGCTGTTGAAATATTTCAAGGCTTAACGAGCACGCCTCCGGTTACGGCCTCTTTCACACCCGTTGTGCCGGGATAGGTCAGCGGCAAACCGCGCAAACTGCGCACCGCCAGGAAAGCCCAAGCTTCGGCTTCCACAGCATCACCATCCAAGTTCAGCGCTTCTGCAGCTTGCACATTTCCAAGAAGAACTTCCAAGTCCCGCATGATTGCGCGGTTGTGCCTGCCACCACCACAGATGATCCAATGCTTTGGTTTTTCCGGCATGTTTTTTTGTGACATCGCAATGCTGCGGGTTGTTACGGCAACCAACGTCGCCGCACCGTCGGCGAGGCTCAAGCCAGTAAGTTTAATGCCCGCAAACCTGTTTCGATCAAGTGACTTGGGTGATTTTGTTTCATAGAACGTGTCACCCATAAACTGCGCCACTATTGCTTCATCTATTCGTCCGACCAATCCCAAACGGCCGCCCTCATCGCGGGCAGTGCCCGTATTTGTCTTCATCCAATCATCAAGCAATGCATTTCCCGGTCCGGTATCAAAAGCCATCAACTCGCCATTTTCGCCAACCCACGTGACATTTGCAACGCCGCCAATATTCACCATGGCTATGGGTTTTGCCGCTACAGACGATACCAACGCGCGGTGATAAACAGGAACCAGCGGTGCCCCCTGCCCGCCATGCATCATGTCATTGGCACGCATATCGAACACAACGGGACGCCACAATGCTTCAGCCAACCATTTGCCATTGCCCAACTGTACCGTCAAAGCCACTTCTGGCTTGTGCAGCACTGTTTGGCCATGATAGCCAATAACATCGATATCATTCAGGTTGATGTTGAATTTTGCAGCGAAGGTTTTTACCGCGTCTCGGTGTCGCGCTGTCGACTCCTGTTCGGCGTGATGCAAAACACCGGGGCGGGCGGTACGATCATTCAGTTCTGTCGCATCTTTAATGGCGCGGCGTAACAAATTGCGGTGCTCATCATCGTAAGCAATTGTTAAAGCCGGACCACGGGACGTTATTGTCTCGCCATCGGTGACCAATAATGCAACGTCAATTCCATCGAGCGAGGTACCGCTCATTAATCCAATAGCTGTTAGAGGTTTTGACACACCAGAATCCTGTCTCTATGAGACCATTATCATGACACGCTATTCTTCCGAATTTCTGAACATTCTCGCTCAACGTGGATACATTCACCAATGCTCGGATTTTGCCGGGCTTGATGCGCTGGCGGCAAAACAAGCCGTCAAAGCCTATATCGGATTCGACTGCACAGCGCCGTCATTGCACGTGGGTTCACTGGTGCAAATTATGCTTTTGCATTGGCTGCAATCCACTGGAAACAAACCAATCGTGCTTATGGGTGGTGGCACAACGCGGGTTGGAGATCCATCAGGCCGCGACGAAAGCCGCAAGGTTTTGTCGTTGGAAGATATTGAAAATAATAAGAATGGCATTCAACAAGTGTTTGCCAAATTCCTAAAATTTGGTTCGGGCCCAAGTGACGCTGAAATGGTCGACAACGCCGAATGGCTGACCAAGTTGAATTATCTCGACATGTTGCGAGATGTCGGCAAGC
>JAYUQS010000065.1:0-14901 GCA_043756645.1 Hyphomicrobiales bacterium
AATACGTTCATTTGTATTCTCCCAATCTTTGGAGTTGGATGAGCCCCCCGATCCCCTGCATGTTGAAGGGAAGGCAATGTGGCATTTGATTCACCACACACCATGCCTGTTTCGACGCATCCGCCGTTAAGGTCAACTAACTTGGGCGGCGTTTGGCCACAATTCGAGCACATGTGGCGGAGTTGCAACAGTTTGGTGACGATTGTTCACTTTGCATTAACGATCCGAACAAAGAAAAACGGCCCAATTTAAATGGGCCGTTCGACGATAATGTTAGAAGATAACTTAGAAACGGTAGATCGTAACCAAAGCTGCTTCCACGGTTTCAACTGCCAATGAGCCCTTTTCATCGGAGAAAAGGCCTTCAAAGCCGATCGTCAGCTGGTCAACGGGTTGATAATACACACCGCCGCCCACAGCCCAAAGGTCATTGCGGGCTTTATAGTCACGATATGCCATGCCGAGTTCTGCAGAAACGGCGTCGGACAATGTAAATGTCGCCATCATGCTACCTTTGACGTAATTGTCACCATTGCCAAGCGTGTGGCGATCTTCGCCTGTTCCAAGTGCAGCTGTAAGTGACGCAATATCACCCAAACCAAACTTTGCACCCGCACTGACCGACCAATTTGCATCAGAACCAGCAACTGCGCTGTCCCAATAGCCGCCGTTCAACTCGAAGCTAATGTCATCGCCCGACCACTTCATTTCGCTGGCGAGGCCAAGAGCACTGTCATTGCCCGAATTATCATAGTCTTCCAGCGCAATCGCAAAGGCAATCGGGCCCGATTTGTAGGTCAAACGGATTTGAGCCGGGTCGTTACCCAGATTTGTTCCGAAATGACCGGTCGGATCTTCGCCGAGGAAGTAGCACGAACATTGGCCTTTCCAACCTTGGCTGTTTTTGGCAGCAGAACCGAAAACGCCGCCCGAAAGTTCAAGTTCCGGTGTTAATTTCCAAAAACCCTTGAAGCCATCAGTTGCAACGGATGGATCATGGCCACGGTTGGTGCCGCCAATTACAGTATTTGCATCTGCAATAAGTGCAATAGCAACACCGACTTCGCCAACGGCTGTGTCGGTTGTGCCTTTCACTTCAAGCCCGGCTTTGGATAAAACATCCACGGCTTCTGTTTCGACGGGCAGTGTATCACCAAGGTCAATGAAATCGCCATCAGCATTGGCGTCGATGCCTTCACGATCAGTGCTTTTATATGTCAAGGCGGCGGCAACATATCCGGTCCAAACGATGTTCGTTGACGATGGAACATCAGCCGTTGGCAATATGCTGATTTGCGTGGCTTTGGTACCGAAGAACCTTGCATTTGCGAAATCTGGAACGACCATGTTATCAATTTCCGAAATCGACAGCATCTGATAGCCAGCCGGAATCGATGGAGCGGATTCAAGTTGCAAGATGCGGCTGTTCAAAGCTTCGATTTGCGCCTTCAAATCAGACAAATCGTCAGCGCGTGCGCCAAATGACATCGCAGCCATTGCCGCTGTACCGAGAAGTGCGAGTTTCAATACGTTCATTTGTAGTCTCCCAATCTTTGGAGTTGGACAAAACCCCCCAATCCCCTACGTGTTGAAGGGAAGGCTTTGGCGAGTTGTTCGCCATGTCCCCGACATCGCCACCGAAAATAAAGGTTGTGCGACGGTCGTGTGAAGTTGGGCAGATGAAACGCCTTCGTTGCAGACTGTGGCGGAATGGCAACAATACGGGGATCACAAAACAACGCGGCGTCGGATATTTACGCTGACTCGGATTCAGTTCTGAATTGCGCTTAACCCGTAGCCAAAGCCGATTGAAAATGCTACCAAATCCTTAATTTACAAGCTTTGTGCGGCTGGCTGCGTGCCGTCCGCATGAATTACACTGATCAATAGCAGGGGGAATACAGACTATGGCAAAGTGCCGTCCGACAAAGTGGGTTCCATGGGCATTGCTGGGCGCAGGCTTGCCGTTGTTGGCCGCCTACGTCATTAACACCAAAGGTTTGACTGAAAATATCAACGCCCGCGCCGCTACGGCACTTTCCGCAAATGAGCAGACGGCTTGGGCCAAAATTGAATCGCATGGCCGCGACTTTGTATTGCAAGGCACGGCACCGAGCCAGGAAGCTGTTGATGCAGCAGTAAAATCTGTCACCAGCACCTATGGCGTCCGCACCTTGGCCAACACTGTGCAAGTTGTTGAGCCCGTAAAAATGACAGCGCCCACGGTTGAGCCGGTGAATTCGCTGGCGGCGCTTCCTGAAATCAAAGGCACCTGGAATGAAGGTGTCGCCACCGCTCTGGCAGTAACCGTTGCCGGTGCCACTTATAAGTTGGGTGAAAACCCGGAATTGACATCAATGGCCGGAAACTGGCTGTTGAAGCCAAGCCAGCCGCTGCCGGAAGGCAGCTTTGACGTGACGGTCGAATCATCTGACGGCAAAACCACCATGGGTGCCGCAGCACCCGGCAAACTGGTCGTCGATCTGCCTGATCCGGTGGCGCCGGTCGCTTTGGCAGCACCAACTGTGGAAAATTATGCCGGCAACCTCGCAACCCCGGTGCTGAAAGGCACGTGGCCCGAAGTCGACGCCAAGTCAGCAGAAGCCAATCTGGAAGTGAAACTTGGCGAAACCGCTTACACACTCGGCAAAAGCCCCGAACTGACCTCCGACGGCACCGGAAATTGGCAATTGGTGCCTTCAATGCCCCTGGTCGAGGGCGAATTGAACGTCATGCCTTCAGTGCTGGATAAAGCCGGTGTGGCCGTGGCAACCGCAGTTGCCGCCGCAACCGCTGTTGTCGACTTGACCCCGCCTGCCTTGCCCGAAATCGTGGCACCTGCCGCCGATGCGAAATGGCCCTATGCCATCAACGGCACCTGGCCCGAAGCCAAAGACAGCGGTCTTTCCGCCAAAATCGGCGACCGCACTTACATATTAGGCCGCGGTGCCGCCCTCACATCCGACGGCAAAGGCAATTTCAGCTTTGCTCCTTCTGCAAATTTGAAGCCCGGCTCTTACGACATTGATTTCACAGTCAATGACGCTGCGGGCAACATTTCGACCAAAACATTGGTCGCCGCTGTTGTGGTTCCTGAACCCGTTGCGCCAATGCCTGCCGTTGTTCCTGCCGTTGCAGCCGTCGTTGACGTGATCGCCGCTGACGCAAAATGGCCTTATGCCATTACCGGCACATGGGATGAAAAGCCCGGCCGCGAGTTCATCGCAACTCTGGCAGGTCGCAATTATATTCTCGGTCGTGGTGCAGCTTTGACCAGCGATGGTGCAGGCAAATTCAGTTTCGCACCGTCGGCAAAATTGGCGCCCGGCAGCTATGATGTGAACTTCACCACCAATGACTCATCTGGCGAACCCAAGGTGACAACGATGTTGGCCGCAGTCATTGTGCCTGAACCAACAGCTCCGGCATCTGAGCCCGCGCCCGCGCCAGCAAAACTCGAACTGCCCGCACCCAGCGTAATCGGCCAGTTGGACCTGACAGGTGCGCCAATCCTAAAGGGCACCTGGCCACATGATCTGGCAACCGGTTTGACAGTCACGGTCGATGGCCGAACTTATACATCCGGCGCTGATGCAAACCTTGGTGTGCGTGATGGAAATTGGTCGCTGTTGCCGGGATCTGCTTTGAAAGACGGCGTGTATGATGTGGTCGCTGTGGCCACTGCTGCGGATGGTATGTCTTCGACTGACGCCACCAGCAATGAACTTGAAGTAGATGGAACGCCACCAGCTGCTCCAACTGTCCTGTCAATGTCTGGCGAAGTCTCACCGACTGAGCTTTCCGGCACATGGGATCAAGCCAATGCCAAGGGTTTGAAAATTTCCGTTCCGCAAGTCAATTTGACTGCGGAATTGGGAGCGGCAGGCAGTGCGTTGTCAACCGATGGAGCTGGCAATTGGAAGCTGGCTTTGGCGCAAGCCTTGCCGGTTGGAACCTACAATATCATTGCCGAATCCATGGATATTCATGGCCGCGTACAAACAGATGTGTCTGAGGGTGAAATCATTGTTGCCGCCAAGGGCGTGGTTTTACCAACCTCTGCGGCTTATGACTGTGTCGCCGTGATGAACCGTATCGGAAACGTATTCCCGATCCGCTTCGAATATGACCTGACAGACATCACCAAGCCATTTGACTTGTCAGTCAGCCAATATGCAGCTTTGTTGAAAGATCCGCGTTGCACATCGCTGAATATTGAAGTGCAAGGCCATGCTGACTTCAAGGGTTCCGAGTACTACAACGAGGGCCTGAGTGAACGTCGCGCCGGTCTCATCGTTGGCATGTTCAAAGACGCTGGTGTGGACGCAAGCCGTATGTCGATCAAAGCTTTGGGAGAAACGCAACCACTTGATGCAGCTCTTACAGATGATGCCCGCATGAAAAACCGCCGTGTCGCAATCACGGTCAAGCAATAGAGAGGGACTTGTAATGAACGAGTTTTTTAATTGGAATGACAGCTGGATTTTGGTTCAGCACAATTGGGTCTGGATGTTTGTGGCGGCTGCCATCGGTGTGTGGATTGGCTGGCGGACGTGTGATGCGTCTTCCGGCGAACAGAATTAAGCGGGGAGGGGAAACACATGCTTCATTATCTTATTGAACTCGCTGTATGGCTGCTCGCTTCGTATTTTGCCGGTGCCTGTCTTGGTTGCTTGCTGCGCAAACTCTTTGGCGCAAAAGCTGAGATCGCCGCGCCAGCCGTTGCCGCTTCTGTTGCGGTGCCAGCTGCTGTACCCAAATATACGCCGCCTGCTCCACCAGTTGTTGCTGCTCCAGTAGTTGCAGCACCAGCGATTGCTGCGGAACCTGTTCGCATGGCACGTATGGAACGCCCGCGCAGCATCACCATGGCCCGCAACGGCAAGCCAGACGAACTTCTCCGCATCAGCGGTGTTGGCCCAAAGAACGAAAAAATTCTGCATTCTTTGGGCTACTTCCATTTTGACCAAATTGCCTCCTGGACACCAGAGCAAGTAAATTGGGTGGATGATCATCTGAACTTTGGCGGTCGCATTGGCCGCGAAGAGTGGACCAATCAGGCCCGCCTCTTGGCTGACGGCAATGACGCTGAATTTAACAAGCGTTACGGCACTGCCGGTGAAGGCAGCAAGGCAGCAGTCGTAAGCGCAACGCGGCCCACAAATGAAAAGGCCGCTGTGACCGCGCCTGCCGCCACAGTGATGGCATCAGCCGACAAAGCCGCTGACGACAAAGCCGCTGCTTCAGGCAAAATGAGTAAGCCAAAAGGCCTGTCGAAGGCCCGCGGTAACAAGGCCGATGAACTGCAGCGCATCAGCGGTATAGGCCCGAAGAACGAGAGCATTTTGCATTCATTGGGCTTCTTTCACTTCGACCAAGTTGCTGCTTGGACGGCAACTGAAGTGAGTTGGGTGGATGACCACTTGCGCTTTGGCGGACGCATCAAGCGCGAAGAGTGGATCCGCCAGGCCCGCTTACTCGCCGAAGGCAAAGACGCCGAATTCGCCAAGCTTTATGGCAAAGGCGGATCGAAGAACAAGAAGGGCTAAAGGCTTACACAAACCGACACATGAATTGACTCATTGTTCTTGGACTAACTCCGTTGGAATTCCCTTGTAGGCAGGGCAATTGCATATGGCCGCCAAAGTGACCTCATCCGTCTCGGGCTTCGCCCGATCCACCTTCTCCACGTCAGTGGAGAAGGGACGATATGATGGGGATTGTCCCTTCTCCAACAAAGTTGGAGAAGGTGCCCCAACGGGGCGGATGAGGTCCCTTTGGCCACATGCGATAGCCCTGCCCTTGTGGGGGACGGAGAACGATTGGGTAACTCTTTTGGCGGTTGCGATAACCCTTTTGACGTACGCACCTCAAATTTCTTGCAATCGTCATCATTCCCACACATAAGCGCGGTCCAAATCGCATATCCGCTTTTGAAGGAGCCCCTATGACCGCCATTCTCGATATCACCGCCCGCGAAATTCTTGACTCCCGTGGTAACCCCACGGTGGAAGTGGATGTGACGCTGGAGGATGGATCTTTCGGTCGTGCTGCTGTTCCGTCTGGCGCATCAACCGGAGCACACGAAGCCATGGAGCTGCGTGACGGTGATAAGTCGCGTTACATGGGCAAAGGCGTTGCCAAGGCCGTGGCCGCTGTGAACGGCGAAATTTATGAAGCCTTGGCCGATATGGATGCCGAAAGCCAAATCGACATTGACAATACGATGATCAAGTTGGACGGCACGCCGAACAAAGCCCGCCTCGGTGCCAATGCCATTCTTGGCGTATCACTCGCCGTGGCCAAGGCCGCTGCTGATTCATGCGGCATGCCCCTCTATCGCTACGTTGGCGGCACTTCGGCCCGCACATTGCCAGTGCCGATGATGAACATTATCAACGGTGGTGTCCACGCTGATAACCCCATCGATTTCCAGGAATTCATGGTGATGCCGGTAGGTGCTTCGTCTTTTAAGGAAGCCCTGCGCATGGGTGCGGAAACCTTCCATACCTTGAAGAGCGCCCTCAAAAAAGCTGGCCATAACACCAACGTCGGTGACGAAGGCGGCTTTGCGCCTAACCTGCCATCGGCGGAAGCGGCCCTCGACTTCGTCATGGAATCAATCACCAAGGCGGGCTTCAAGCCCGGCAAGGACATGTTCCTCGCCCTTGATTGCGCTGCCACAGAATTCTTCAAGGACGGTAAATATGTCTATGAAGGCGAAGGCAAGACGCGCTCCATCAAGGAACAGGCGGAATACCTCGCCAAGTTGGCAAAGGACTATCCGATCATTTCGATTGAAGATGGCTTGTCCGAAGATGATTGGGATGGTTGGAAGCAAGTCACCAACTTAATCGGCTCCAAGACCCAACTCGTCGGCGACGACCTCTTTGTGACCAACACCACTCGTTTGAAGCGCGGTATTGATGAAAAGATTGCCAACTCGATTCTGGTGAAGGTGAACCAAATCGGCTCGTTGACTGAAACCTTGGCGGCTGTGGAAATGGCGCATAAGGCTGGCTACTCGGCAGTCATGTCGCATCGCTCCGGTGAAACCGAAGACTCGACGATTGCTGACCTCGCGGTTGCCACCAACTGCGGTCAGATCAAAACCGGTTCACTTGCCCGTTCTGACCGGTTGGCCAAGTACAATCAGTTGCTCCGTATCGAAGAAGAATTGGGCGCGGCTGCCATCTATCAGGGCAGGGCGATGCTCCGCGCTTAAACTGCAGGCAAGCTAACTTCCACTGCCAAACCACCAAGGTCTGACTGTCGTACATCGATGGTCAGACCATAGACATCAGCCAAGTCGGCAACGATGGCCAAGCCAATACCACTGCCGGGAAGCTTCTCATCAAGCCGCACGCCGCGCTTAAGGATCATCGACAACTCAGCGTCAGGCACACCTGAGCCATCGTCCTCGATCACAAGTGACTTGCGATTATGAGAAATGCGCACCATGTCGCGCGCGTGTTTGCGGGCATTGTCAAGTAGGTTGCCCAGCAACTCCATAAGGTCGACACGGTCCATGGCCACGATCAAAGCTTCGGGCAAAGCTAAACTCCATTGCAAGTCAGCACCACGCGGCGCCTTGCGCATGGTGGCAACGACTTTATCGAGAACTTCATTAAAGTGCGCACGATGTGCAGTTGTGCCACCGGCCATGCGGCTTCGGGTTAATTCGCGGTCAACAAGATCTCGCATTTGGCTGGTGTTCAGTGAAATGTTGTCAGCGGCATCAGTATTGCCTTTTGATCGCAGTTCATTGGCAATGGTCAGCATCACAGCAAGCGGCGTTTTTAATCCATGGGCCAAATTCGAGGCCCGTTTCCGGGCATTCTCCAACTGTTGCTCGCGTGCAGCGACGAGCGCATTTACTTCATCGGTGAGGGGCGTTACTTCACTGGGTAATCCGGTGCTATCAATCGTCATCGCCCCACCACGCAATGCCGCAATACCATGCTTCACAGCTTGCAGGGGCCTGAGTCCCAAAGAGATAATTGCGAAAGTAGACGCCAGAAGCGTCGCATAAGTCAAAGTTAGACCGATGAGCATAGCTTTTAAAAATTCACTGATTGGCGAAGTCACGCGATCACGGTCCAGCCCTACGGTGACCACCATATTTTTTTCCAGCCCGGTCTCGTTACTGGCGACAATGAGTTTCTCTAAAGCGAACAACTCCCCGCCGGATGGCAAAATCAAAATATGAGCGTGGTCTTCTTCGGTTGTGTCTGGCGGCGTTGGGACAAGCATTGTTTCATCCCAAAGTGAGCGTGACCGCAATGATGGTTGAGCCGCAACATCGATTTGCCAATATAGACCGCCTCCTGGCTGTTCGAAGCGTGGATCACTCAACATGGATTGTTGCGAAACTTTTCCATCTTCTGCCACACTGACGCCGGCAAGCAACTGGTCCATATGTGTAGACAGTTCCGTCAGCACAAATTTTTCTACATGCCGCGTATAAAGCCAACTGAACCCCAAGCCCGCCAGCCCAAGCACAACACTGATGCCCAATGCCGCCAGTGATACCAATCGTAGTTTGAGTGACCAGGGCTTCAAGCTGCGGCCTCGTTCAGGCGGTAGCCGAACCCCCTTTTACTTTCGATGGCGTTGCTTCCCAGTTTGCGGCGGATGCGGCTTACAACTGCTTCAACCGCATTAACTTCGCGCTCGTGATTGACGGCATAAAGCTGCTCTGCCAGTTCCTCTTTGCTGATGTGGCGCTCACAGTTGACGATGAGATGATGCAACAAGCGAAACTCCAAGGCTGTCAGGCTCACCTGTGTACCGTTTTTGAAAGTGCTGCCGGTGCGCAAGTCCAAACGCAACTCTCCATGCTCGATAACCGCTTGTGAAATGCCATGGTTGCGACGGGTAATCGCACGCAAACGAGCCAGCAGTTCTTCCATGGCAAAAGGCTTTGGCAAGTAATCATCTGCACCTGCATCAATACCTTCAACCCGTTCCGCCCAAGTGCCGCGCGCGGAAAGAATAATGACGGGCGTCGAAATACCTTCCTTGCGCCAGCGTTTCAAAACACTAAGGCCATCTAATTTCGGCAAACCAAGATCCAGCACAATTGCGGCAAAGTTTTCAGTGGAACCCAAAAACCACGCATCTTCACCGTCATGGCAAAGCGTTGGGACCAAACCTTGTGGTGATACAGCACGCGCAACATCATTTGCCAGTGCGAGTTCATCTTCTGCCACGAGTATACGCATCAGACAGCACCTGATTTTAGTGTGAGGGCATTTAACGACAATGTCTTGATGCGATTGCCTGACGATAGAATGCGAACGCGATAATAATATATCCCTGATTTTCGCTGCAAGCTGACATTCAGAATTTTGCCAGGGTAGTTTTGGGCAAGAAAAGACTTCAGTTTCCGTAGCGGAACAGCTTTGCCATCTTTAACGACCCGAAGTGCGCGATTGTGGTCATCTTTGCCCGAACCGCTGTTGTTGTCATCATCGTTGTCTTGTTCGTTGTCATCATTATCGTTGTCATCATTATCGTTATCATCATTATCGTCATTGCCCGAGCCGCTATTGTCGGAACCGGAACCGCTGTTATCGGAATCGCCGCCTGAATCACTATCGGAACCGCCGCCTGAATCTGAATCACCGCCTGAATCACCGTCTTCTGAAAACGCAGGCGCGGCCAAAAAACTTGTGGCAACTACAATCGCCATCAGAAAGGCGCGTCTGTTCAATTCCTGCATAATTTTTTCCGTCTCGAATTTGTAATAAGCCGAACTCGAACAGTACCTCCCTGTTGTCGGCGGCATGAAGCAGGGTATGCGTTCAAGTCCGGCTTATCATCACAATTTTTTACGATGGTCACAATGACCAAAATTGCGAGCGACTGACCTGTCACACTTTTATATTAGAATTTGCGGGCTGACAATTGTTCATCAATTTTTGTCAGCAAATTGTCAGACGTCATGCAAAGGCACGAACAACATCTTCCAAGGACGTCTTACCCAAAGCCAAGGTCATGGCGTCTTCGGCGGCTTTCAATGGTTTTGATAAAACTGATTTCAACTGACAAGCAATTGGGCATTCTGCATTGGGGTCAGTTTTATGCATCCGGAAAACCGTATCGTCCTCTACTGCGCCGTATACATCGGCCAAAGAAATGTTGAGGGCTGGGCGTCCTAACTCGAATCCGCCGGTACGGCCTGCGGTCGATTTCACGATTGCAGATTTTTCCAGTTCTGACATTAGTCGGCGAATGACAACTGGATTAGTATGTACACTCGTTGCAATCGCATTGGAGCACACGGGACCTTTCCCGGCGCTGCGGGCCAAAACGCTGAGGGCGTGAATGGCGACTATGAAACGGCTGCTTGATAACATGTCCTCTAATTCGGCATTTCCATGAGAAATTGCAAGGGCCATGGTGAGGAATTGCTAACCAAACTTTAAGACTGATTGGCGCAAACCAGCCAAATGAATATTTTGCGATTCCGGCGTTACGATCTTTTAGTGTGCTTGGCTTGCTTAGCCTTGCTCAGTTCATTTGCTTGGTATTCGCTGAAAGGCCCACGCGGTTATCATTACCAGGTAAATTTAGAAGAGCAGATTAACGAGCTAAATGCTGAAAACATCAAACTTGCTGATGAAAAGGCGTCACTCGAAAAACAAGTGAATTTAGTCAGGCCCGAAAGCATTGATAGAGATATGCTTGAACAATTGGCCAGAACAGAACTAAAAATGGCTCATCCAAACACTTTTGTTGTGCTGCAAAATAACGAAATCAACCAAGGAGAATAACGCGATAAACCGAAATCCGGTTAATTCTGTTATTTTGCAGTGCACACAAGACTTTACGTGCTATCAAACTCCCAAATTCAGGGAGAAGTGGCATGGCGGTTAAGTCAGCTTATCTGGCGCGTAAGGAAGCAAAGGCTGCAAAAACAGCTAAAACTCCAAATCTGAAAAACAGCGGCTTTTCAGCCGACGAAGAACTGCAAGCCTACCGCGATATGCTGCTGATCCGGCGTTTCGAGGAAAAAGCTGGCCAGCTCTATGGCATGGGTTTGATCGGCGGTTTCTGTCATCTCTATATCGGCCAGGAAGCCGTCGTTATTGGCATGGAAATGGCGACCATCGAGGGCGACCAGACCATAACCTCCTATCGCGACCACGGCCACATGCTGGCTTGTGGCATGGATGCAAAAGGCGTGATGGCGGAACTTACTGGCCGCAAAGGTGGCTATTCCCGTGGCAAGGGCGGCTCCATGCACATGTTCTCAAAGGAGAAGCAGTTTTACGGCGGGCACGGCATTGTCGCTGCACAGGTGCCGCTCGGAGCGGGGCTCGCCTTCGCCAATCGCTATCGCGGCAACAAAAACGTCTCCATGGCTTATTATGGCGATGGCGCTGCCAACCAAGGCCAAGTCTATGAAACCTTCAACATGGCAGCGATCTGGAAGCTGCCGGTGATCTTCATTATCGAAAACAACCGATATGCCATGGGCACCGCAGCAACGCGTTCCACCGCAGAAGCTGAAAGCCTTGGTGCACGTGGTGACGCTTATGGCATTCCCAATGAACAAGTCGACGGCATGGACGTGCGCGCCGTGAAGGACGCCGCTGACCGGGCCATGGACCATTGCCGCTCTGGCAAAGGCCCTTACATTCTCGAAATGATGACTTACCGTTATCGTGGCCACTCCATGTCCGACCCTGCGAAATACCGCACCAAGGAAGAAGTGCAAAAAATGCGCGAGGAGCATGACCCGATTGAACAGGTCAAGGGCCGCCTGTTGCGCGCCAACCAAGCCACGGAAGAAGACCTAAAAAAAATCGACGCCGAAATCCGCGACATCGTCACTGTTGCAGCAGACTTCGCCACCAATGATCCCCTGCCGGATGCGTCCGAGCTGTGGACTGATATTTATGTGCAGGCTTGAGCACGATGAAATTCCTTTACTTTATCGCGCTTGGAGTGTTCGGTGTTAGCTTTTTGTCATATGCTTTTTTTATTTTTCGAATGATGTTGCGTTTGCCTTTTAGAAGTTGGTTTCCGTTCGGTATTTGGCGTCTTTCAACTCTTAGGAACATCCTCGGTGAACAATACCACGCAATAATGAGACCTATTTACTGGAACGGCGCAATTAGCATTGTTTTTGGTTTGGTTGTCGTAGTTTTATCAAACTTGCAGAAGTCCGCTTTAACCCAGACCGGGGGAATGTAACCCAATGCCAACCATCCTCATGCCCGCCCTGTCGCCGACAATGGAAGAGGGCAAGCTCTCGAAATGGCTCAAGAACGTTGGTGACAACGTTAAGTCTGGCGATGTCATAGCTGAGATTGAAACGGATAAAGCGACGATGGAAATCGAGGCTGTTGATGACGGCCCGCTATCGGAGATTTTGATTGCTGCCGGTACGGAAGGTGTCAAAGTGAACACGCCGATTGCGGTGATTGGTGAGGCGTCTGCACAACCCTCTCCCGTCGCTGCCGCGACACCCTCTCCCGTAAAGGGCGAGGGGAGTGCCGCACAAGCCCAACCCTTGCCCCTAGCGGGAGAGGGTGCTGCACGCAGTGCAGCGGGAGAGGGAAGTGCGCGCCAAGACCCCGAAATCCCCGAAGGCACGGAAATGGTGCCCATGACCGTGCGTGAAGCCATTCGCGCTGCCATGTCTGAGGAAATGCGGGCCGACCCTGACGTGTTCCTGATGGGTGAAGAAGTGGGCCAATACCAAGGGGCCTATAAGATCTCGCAAGGCATGCTCGAGGAATTTGGTGAAAAGCGCATCATCGATACGCCGATCACCGAACATGGCTTCACGGGCATTGCCGTGGGTGCGGGCTTTGCGGGCCTCAAGCCCATCGTGGAATTTATGACCTTCAACTTTTCCATGCAGGCCATCGACCAGATTATCAATTCAGCCGCCAAGACGCTCTATATGTCGGGCGGGCAAATGGGATGTCAGATCGTTTTTCGTGGTCCCAATGGAGCGGCCGCGCGCGTTGGTGCGCAACACTCACAAGACTATGCGGCGTGGTATGCCCACATTCCCGGACTCAAAGTCGTCATGCCCTACACGGCATCCGACGCTAAGGGTTTGATGAAGGCCGCCATCCGCGATCCAAACCCCATCATCTTCCTTGAGAACGAAATTCTCTACGGCAAAACCTTTGATGTGCCGAAGCTGGATGACTGGGTGGTGCCCATCGGCAAGGCCCGCGTGGCTCGCGTTGGTCATCATGTCACTATCGTGTCGTTTAGCATCGGCATGACCTATGCCCATGCGGCGGCAGACAAACTGGCCGCGGAAGGCATCGAATGCGAAATCATCGATCTCCGCACCATCCGCCCGCTGGACTTGGAAACCGTGTTGACCTCGGTGCGCAAAACCAACCGTTGCGTCTGTGTGGAGGAAGGTTATCCACGCTTCTCCGTCACTTCGGAACTCGCTGCCGAAATCATGACACATGCATTTGATTATCTGGATGCACCAGTGGCGCGGGTAGCAGGGAAAGACGTGCCCATGCCATATGCAGCCAACCTCGAAAAACTCGCTTTGCCGAATGCAGATGATGTTGTGGCAGCGGTGAAGTCCGTTCTCTACGTTTAATCTAAAGGAATACGACCATGGCAAAAGGCCACGACCACCACCACCACGATCACTCCAAGGAAACCCACCCCCATCAACTGCAACCGCCTCATGAAGTGTTTCATGATGCAGGTGCCGGTGAAATTGCGCGGGCTTGGATCACCAATGGAAATTTAAGTCTTTCATTGCATGCGATGGCATTTGGCAAACCTGATGTGTGGGGCCATGTGTTGTCCGGCATGGCGCAACAAGTTGCAGCGTCGATGGAAGAAATGGGCCACGGCACTACGGCTGAAAACCTGGCCACCATTCGCAAAATTCTGACGGAAGACCTGAACAAGGCCGCCGCCCAAAACTCGGTTCTTTCCAACAAAGGCTGACATGGCTGGCCCTGCCAAAAAAATCGCAACCTACGCCGACATTGAGGCCTTGCCGCCACATGTCACGGGGGAGATTTTGTATGGTACTTTGGTCACTCACCCTAGACCGGTGCCAAGGCATGCAGTGGCACAGTCTGGTCTGAACTTCGAGTTGGTCGGACCGTTTCAAAGAGGCAAAGATGGTCCCGGAGGCTGGATGTTTATGACGGAGCCTGAATTACATCTGGGCAATCATGTTGTTGTTCCAGATTTGGCGGGTTGGAAAAGTGAAAAACTATCACCTTTTCCAACAACATCTTGGATTGATACCGTGCCCGATTGGGTCTGTGAAATTTTATCGGACTCGACCGAGCGCTATGACCGCAATGACAAGCGCAAGATTTATGCGACGGCTGGCGTCAAATTTGTTTGGTTGTTAGACCCGCGTGTGAAAGTGCTGGAATGTTTTACATTGGTCGCAGGCAATTGGTTGTTGACACATACATTTGACGATACGTCCAAAGTTTCCGCACCACCCTTTGACTCAATCAGCTTTGACCTCGCCCCACTTTTTCCTTCGACAACCACCGAAGATACATCGGAGTAACACCCATGCCCGCCACCGTCCTCATGCCCGCCCTTTCGCCCACCATGGAAGAGGGCAAGCTTGCAAAGTGGCATATCAAAGCAGGCGACCGGATTTCGTCGGGTGACGTCATTGCCGAAATTGAAACCGACAAAGCAACAATGGAAGTCGAAGCGGTGGACGAAGGCGTGGTTTCGCAATTGCTTGTCGCCGAAGGTACCGAAGGGGTAAAGGTCAACGCGCCCATTGCCGTCCTGCAGGGCGACGACGAACCGCAAGCGAAAGTGTCGAATGCTGCGCCGCCACCTGCGCCGCATGTGCGGGCACCGAAACCACAAGCCGTCAAACCGCCCGTAACGCCACGGGAACCGGAGCTTGCCGCTGAC
>JAYUQS010000066.1:0-14823 GCA_043756645.1 Hyphomicrobiales bacterium
AACAGGAGTTCAGTTGATGAAAATGAATGGCGAAGAAATTATTCCGGCACCCATCGAAACCGTTTGGGCGGCGTTGAATGATGTTGAGGTTTTGAAGCAATGCATTCCCGGCTGCGAAAGCATCATCAAAAAGTCAGCCACGGAAATGACGGCAAAAGTTGTGGTTAAAATGGGCCCGGTGAAAGCTGGGTTTGGCGGCACTGTTCATTTGAAAGATTTAAAGCCTCCGCATTCTTATCGCATCGAAGGCAAAGGCGAGGGCGGGCTTGCTGGCTTTGCCACCGGCGGTGCCACGGTTAATCTGGAAACGGTGCCGGAAGGTACCAAAATGACTTATGATGTTGAGGCACAAGTAGGCGGCAAAATGGCCATGTTGGGATCGCGTTTAATCGACTCAACAGCGCGGTCTTTGGCGGGGCAGTTTTTCGCTAAGTTTGCAGAAATTGCTGCGACGATGAAGGCGCCGGTTAAGAAGACAGCGGTGAAGAAAGCTGCTGCGAAAAAGGCTGTAGCCAAAAAGAAGGCACCAGCGAAAAAAGTGGTGGCGAAGAAAATCGCAAAGAAAGCCAATAAAAAGTAACTGATTGTCTTCAGTCGCAGGCTTTTCGCAGCGCCTGCCATTGCGCTTCTGTCATCACCACAATCGGTTTCTGCCCCTGGGGCAGGGGCAGAATATCTTTGATCCGCTCTTCAGTACCTGGATGTGTAGAAAATACATTGCCAATACGATCAAGTGCTGACGGCGTTTCTTGTTCTAGTTTAGGTTTTGCGCCTTCAAGCTTCATCATTTTTTCAAAGAAGCGTTTCAGGCCGAGCGTATCAATCGAAGCCTTTTGCATAACCTCTCGAGCGAAAGTGTCCGCTTCGGTTTCTGCGGCACGGGTGTAGCGTAAAATAGCTGCAAGTCCTGCAGCACTGGTGACCAAATCACCACTGGTGCCTCCCGAGATGGCACTGGCTAAAATCTGTAGTCCAAACATGCGCACCAGTTGCGCTTCAGAATGCAAGTGATAGCTATGGCCAAGTTCATGCGCCAAGACGCCGATGACTTCATCCGGGTTTGAGGCTTCGTTGATGAGGCCGCGTGTCAAAACAATGCGGCCGCCGGGGGCAGCAAAGGCATTCACCAGGCTCATGTCATAGATTTCAATTGAGATCGGCGGCAGTTCCACGCCACCTTCGGCGAGTGCTGTGACCATGGCAGAAATTGCGGCTTTGCTGCCGGGCGTTTCGCAGCGCTTGCTGGTGCCGGTCAGTTGTTTGACAATTTCTTCGCCCATGGTGTTGCGCCAGCTTTTGGGCAACAGTCCTGCAACCTGCTGCGGCAGAACAGTCATCGTAAGATAAACCAAGCCTGCAAGGCCAGCCAATCCTGCTGCTGTCCACCCCAACACTTGGCCCACATGCCGCCAAGAATAACCACCCTTCAAGTGATTGTTCTGAAGCAATAATTCATCAATGAAAGATTGGTCGCGCAAAATTAACCGGGCACCGGGCTTGTCATCGTGCGTCAGACGAAACGGCTGGTCCGCGACGGGTGGGTCAATCGGGTGCAAGCCTGTGATGGACCATGAGGTCAACACCGTGCGCTCGCCAAGAAATTCCAAATTCGTTCCAACGCGCCTGACAGTGACGGGATAGTCGCGCGCCGTTTCGCCGTCAAAGTATGTGGCTTCAACACTCATTACAAACCTCCAACATCAAAGGCATCAGCCAAACCTTCGCCGCGTGTATCAAGCCGCACATGTGATTGACGAATACGGTCGATGTCAACCAAGCCTTCCAGCTTAAGTCGGTCGACCGTAAATTTTACGATGCGTTGCTGCACAAACGGCCACGCAATGCCCAAGGTAAAGATAATCAAAAGCAAATTTATGATGGTCAAGCGGATGACACTGCCTGTTGTGACGTTCATTGTAAAAGGGACACCGTCAAAACGGGTGTAGGTTGCGAAGGTGCGAAGTTCCTTGGCAGTATAAATTGCCCACAGCATGGGAATTATGAGTGCGAATAAAAGAAACAATATTGTGGCAGCCAAAACGACATATCCCACAATTTTTTCAGGAGATTCTGGAGTAGCCGCATCGTCGAAAATCTGGGTGAGGTATGCAGAAATTGACGTGGAACCCGCAATACCTACGATAACGACAATGATGGCGAGCAGTGTAAGGATCCAGCACATTGCATAAGTTGGATATAGAGGTCCGGCGCGGCCTTTGAATTTAAATGCGGCATCACCAAAACGCATGTCATTTGTGATTTGTTCTGCAAGAACAGTGTTCATGACCGGAGTTGCCCAGCCGAGGCTCATGGATTTTGCGATCAATGAACCGAAATAAAGCAGACTGTAAATCATGGCGGAGCCGACCAAAGTTCCGCGAATGCCGCGCCACTGTGTGCGAGACAATTGGAATTTTCGGGCTTTGTATATTGCAAAACCAAACAACACATAGACAATGAGCAGCAATGCGCCTTGCAACATATAAGTCATAAATGCCCATTGCGGCGGTAAGAATGCGGCTGCTGCGGACAGCAATGTGTAGGGCAAAATGAACACAAAAAATATCACGAGGAACCCCTTGAACAGTTCCATACCGGTACCCGTATATTCCAACGGTTCACCATTGACGTGGACCGACGACCATATATGTTTTCGCACATTGGTCTTGGCCCAGAAGCGGTAAAAGCCGAGCGTGATAAGGCCCAGCAAGAAATTGACAATCGTCAACTTCATGAGTCCCGGTCGTTTGACATAGCTGAATTCGAGTTTTTCTGCAGTGGAGGCAAGTGGAAGCGAGTTGTCTGGCATGATGGCTCTCAAGATTCGTAAGACAGTCTGTCATGTTTAGTAGGGCTTTATCAGGGGGCAAGTCTATTTGTTGCAAAGATGCAACATTGTCAGGTTTTGTTGCAATGTGGCCTTGCAAACATTTTTGCAGCCATACTCCGCCGCAATTGCGGGCTACGGATCAGCCAACAAGCACCGCTTGTTTTGCGAACTCAGATTGATTCTGAAGCTGTAAGTGTGGGGTTGGCACTGGTTTAACCAGTTTTGAACCTCCATCAGGCGATATGCCGTTGCGCCAGATTTGAAGGTTCGCGTAGGTCGAGAGTAAGAAGTTTTATAGAGTGCAAAACAAGATCATTCATAGAAGCAGATTTGAGCAAAAGTTGCGCTACGCCGCCGCAACTTTAACCGCTCTTTTTGTTTTGATGACAATACCTGTTGCTGCCGCAGAACCAAACGATGAGGGAGCGGGCTTTTTTGACTATTTGCCTGCTGCGCCAGAGTTAAAACTCCCTCAGATCGATATTCCATTTTGGACTGATGATCTTAAAAAAGCCCGCCGCGCCTATAATCGCGGAGATCACGGTCGTGCGTTGAAATACTTCCGCCGTGAGTCTGAAGACGGCAATGTGGTTGCTGACTGGTATTTGGCGCATATGTACCGTTTGGGGCAGGGCGTGCCCAGGGATGCTTCGGTCGCCTATTCATATTATGGTCGCGTGGCGGAAAGCTATGACTCCGAAGAATCTGACAAAAAACGCCTGCGCATTGCGGTTGATAGCCAAGTGCATTTGGCCAATTATCGCCGTATCGGTATTCCGTCATCAGGATTGAAAGCTGACCCCGCTGCAGCCATGCGGCACTACTTGCGCATCGCCTCTGATTACGGTCATCCGGCTGCCCAATTTGCTTTGGGCGAAATGAACATGATGGGCGAGGGCGTTAAGGCAAATCCGCAACAAGGTTTGAAATGGCTCACGGCGGCTGCCCGCAAACGCCACCCTGACGCGCAAGCCTATTTGGGAGACCTTTATTGGTCGGGCCGCGGCGTGAAGAAAAGCGAGACACGGGCACTCATGTGGTACATTCTGGCCATGGAAACTGCAAAGCCCGAAGAAAATCCCAACATTTTAAACCGCTATAATGAATTGGTTTCGGTCGTAGATGAGGAAACAAGATTGGAAGCAGAAGCCCGGGCGAAAGTTTGGGGTGACCAGTTTCCAACGGGACATGATTAATGCGAGCAACCTGCGAACAAGCATAAGCGCCAGAAGCATTAAGGCGCAGAACTCGGTCTTGTTAGAATAAAACATCCTATCGCGATCATAATTGCACAAGCAGATACAACAGCCCATCCCGGCAACTGGCTAAAACCTGCCAAATAAACACCGGCAGCGGACATCATGGAGATAGCCATGATTTTGCCAATTGGGGGAATGACCCCATGGTCTTGCCAATCCCGAATATAACGACCGGCCTTCGGGTGGTTGCGCAGTTTTTCCGCCATTTCTGGAGACGACCGACCAAAGGCCCAAACTGCTAACAACAGGAATGGTGTCGTCGGGAAAATTGGCATGACAATTCCGATAATGCCAAGTCCAACACATAACCAAGCTAAACCAAGATAGAGAATTTTGATCACATTCATCGGACAATCGTCTTGCACCGGATTGCAGGATATAGCAATCAAGCAGCATGAATAGAAATGACACACCCGAAATCTTGCTTCCCCGCAAATCAGCTTTTGCGCGCTTGCGGACTTATTTTTTCACTGGACTGGTAATATTGGCACCAGTGGCGATTACTGTCTGGGCAACAGTTTGGTTCATTGGTGTTTTTGACTCTTGGGTAAAACCCTTCGTTCCCGATGTTTATAACCCAGACGCCTATCTGCCATTCAAAGTGCCGGGAACGGGTTTGGTTTTCTCACTTTTGATCATCACACTTGTGGGATTTCTGGGCGCAAACTTGGTCGGCCGCACCATCATAGGCTGGTGGGATGGATTGGTGAACCGAACACCCGTGGTGCGCTCGATCTACAAAGGCTCGAAGCAGATTTTCGAGACCATGTTTTCGGAAAAAGGTGCGAGCTTTCAAAAAGTCTGTCTGGTCGAATGGCCAAGGCGCGACACGTGGTCGATTGCCTTTGTTTCGCGGGAAATTGATAGCGGACAGGTGGGGTTGAAGCCCGGTACAAAGATGTATGCTGTTTACGTGTCAACCACGCCAAACCCGACGTCAGGTTATGTGTTTTTTGTAAAAGAGTCCGAAGTCAAAATTTTGGATATGTCGGTCGAAGATGGTTTGAAGCTGGTCATTTCGATGGGGCTGGTTTTCCCGGAAACACCTTTAACGGCTGCCCAAGAATTGGCTGCGACCCGTTTGCAGCCGGTTCCCAAATAAGTTACTTCGTCACAAATTCTGAACACTTGGGTGCGGGCGCATTGCCCCAAGGCATAATCGGCACGGAAGAATTACTGTTTTGTGGTGACCCTTCAATAATGCGGTCAGTGTATGTCAGATACACCAGCACGTTACGCTTCACATCACAGCCCCGCACGATTTGCATTTTCTTGAAGAACAGCGAGCGGCGTTGGCGATAAATTTCTTCGCCTTGTTCAAACTTTGCCTTAATGGTGATGGGGCCAATTTGGCGGCACGAGATTGAGGTTTCTGAACGCTCATCAGCCCACCCCGCCCAACCGCTCCAACCGCCAACTTCGGGAACTGTGAAATAGCAGGCCACACCTTCAACACCAGGATCATCAATGGCGTAGGTTGAAAGTTTCGCGTCAGGTGACAACATGCGCCACACCGTTGTCTTTTGAAAAATCAGTTCGGGATCATCAGCATCCTGCGCGAATGCAGGTGCAGTCAAACATGCAATTGACAATAAAGCCGCGACAAATTTTTTCATGTAAAGTCTCCCGTTCGAACTGCATATGGGAATGGGAATCAGAATTTCAACGCGCTTTTGCCAATCGTTCAAACCCAGCTTCCAAATCACGGATCAAATCATCAGGATGTTCCATACCAATATGTAAGCGAAGAGCAGGGCCTTTGGCCTCCCACGTCGTCGCCGTGCGGTGCGGCTTGAACGGCACAATCAAACTTTCAAACCCGCCCCAAGAAAAGCCCATGGCAAACAATTCCATGTGGTCGAGCATGGCCGCAACCGACTCTTCAGAAGTTGGCTTCAGGACGATCGAGAACAGCCCGGACGCGCCGGTGAAATCCCGCTTCCAAATATCATGCCCGGCAGCGTTTGAAAGGGCAGGGTAAAGCACCGTTTCGACTTCAGGCCGCGCACGTAGCCATTGCGCCACTTCGATGGCAGACTGCATATGGCGCTGCAGCCGCACGTCCAAAGTTCGAAGCCCACGAAGGCCGGAATACATATCATCAGGCCCGGCAAACAAACCCATCGCTTCAAACGTATCTTTAAATTGCGGCCACGTCTTTTCATTACACACCACAGTGCCCAACATCGCATCGGAATGCCCGATAATGTATTTCGTCGCCGCTTGCACTGACACATCACAACCATGCTCGAAAGCCTTAAAGTAATGACCACCGCTCCACGTGTTGTCGATCATTGCAATGGCACCACCTGCATGGGCCGCCTTGGCAATCACGGGGACATCCTGCATTTCCATGGTTTGTGAGCCCGGGCACTCACAATACACAACACGCGTGTTGGGGCGCATCAAAGCGGAAATGTTTTTGCCCAGCATCGGGTCATAGTAAGTCGTCTCAATGCCAAGACCTTTCAGCAGGCCATCGCACAGGTGACGCACCGGCCAATACACCGTGTCCACCATCAACAAATGCTCACCAGACTTCAAGAACGCCAACAAGGCGGCCGTAATCGCAGCAAGCCCCGAAGGTGCGGCTTTACAATCAAATCCACCCTCCATTTCTGCAACGGCCGTTTCAAATGCGCGGGACGTCGGTGTGCCTTTGCGGCCATAGGTATAAGGTTGTGCGCGTGATGTGAGAGACGCAACATCAGGAAACGTAATGGTCGAGGCGTGATAAACCGCCGGGTTCACTGCCCCATGCTCATTGTACGCGCGCGCCGCAGTGGCAAGCCGTGTTGCAGGTTTCAGAAGAGAGCGATCTTTTATAAGTTTGGCCATGATGATCTTTGCGTTATGCTGCAACCTCTATGCCGCATCTCTAAAGGAATTCCCATGGCTGAAATGTCACCTCTCGCCCGCATTCTCATGACCATTCTACAGAAGGGCTCATGGGTGGCCGGCGGCTTGATGGCTTTGTTTGCGGGCATATTATTGTGGCAACGCTACACACCGGAAGGCTTTGTCTGGCAGCAGGGCGATAAGGGGTTTCTCGGGCTGTTGGTGGTGCTGTTTTTAGTGGCGGTTTATTTGGTGAGAAGTATTGGGAAAGAAGTTTCGTCTCACTCGTCTTCCGATGATGGCAATAATTCGTAGTCTAATGGCCTGCGATTGCCACGATAAATCCGCAAAACAATCAATGTGTCCAGCCTCACGTAGTATGGAATTAGGAAACCATATCGTGGCTCCACGGCTTCTCGCACATTGTCACGTGGCGAAGGTCTGCCGCTAGCAGGGTACTCGGCAACGAGTCTTATTCGATTTTCAATTGCCGCAGTTACTTTTGAAAGTCCACGAGGACTAAGCGGCATTAAGTAGTCTCGCAAATCATCCAAGTCAGCCTTGGCTTCCACCGTGAGTGATATGCGCAGCAAGATCAGGAACGTTTCGGGAGATCAGGTTGAGGTGAAGTTATTTCGCCGGCTTGGCCCCAGGACTGCATCCAGTCAAAAATTTGTTCGCCACTATGGCCCACACCTGATTCAGCTGAGGCCACTGCGCGGTCCAAGTCTCTGATGTAAGCCATACGATCTCTGACGTAGGCTTCGACGGCTTCGTTGATGATGTAGGAACGGCTTCGTTTTGTAAGAACTGCCAGTTTCTCAACATTTTTGCGGGTCACGTCGGGCAATCGGACAGAGAAGGTTTCAGCATTGCTGGGCATGGAATAGGCCTTTGTGTGATTGGTGAACACATTGTAGTATATTTGCGAATGCTGCGTCAATGGCTTGCCCAACCACTGCCAAAGCATTATTGCCACGTCTAAACCTCTAAGGAATAACCATGGAATCCGCCAAGCGCATTGCCGACAAAAAAGATTGGATCAAAGGGGCCACCGGTGATTGGGAAATCATCATTGGTTTGGAAGTCCATGCGCAGGTGCAATCCAAAGCGAAACTCTTTTCGGGTGCCTCAGCTGAATTCGGTGGCGAGCCTAACGCGCACGTCTCAATCGTGGACGCCGCCATGCCCGGCATGTTGCCCGTGATCAATAAGTTCTGCGTTGAGCAAGCAGTGCGCACCGGCTTGGGCTTGAAAGCGGAAATTCACAATTACTCTGTGTTTGACCGCAAAAACTATTTCTATGCCGACTTGCCGCAAGGCTACCAAATCTCGCAGTTCAAGCAGCCTGTGGTGGGTGAGGGCGAAGTGTTCGTGGAATTGGACGATGGCGCCACGGTGAAAGTTGGCATCGAGCGTCTGCATTTGGAACAGGACGCGGGCAAATCGCTACACGACCAGCACCCCAATATGTCTTATGTTGACTTGAACCGCTCGGGCTGCGCCCTGATGGAAATCGTCTCGCGCCCGGACATGCGTTCAGCTGACGAAGCCAAAGCTTACGTCACCAAGCTCCGTCAAATCATGCGCTACCTCGGCACCTGTGATGGCAATATGGAGCAGGGCTCGATGCGGGCAGACGTCAACGTGTCTGTGCGAAAACCCGGTGCGGAATTTGGCACACGCTGTGAAATCAAGAACGTAAACTCCATCCGTTTTATGGGGCAAGCGATTGAGTACGAAGCACGCCGCCAGATTGGCGTGCTGGAAGATGGCGGCAAGATCAGCCAGGAAACCCGCCTTTACGATCCGAAAAAAGGCGAAACCCGCTCAATGCGCTCGAAAGAAGAGGCGCATGACTACCGCTATTTCCCCGATCCAGACTTGCTGCCATTGAAACTGGAACAGGCTTGGGTTGACGCGATTAAGGCCACTCTGCCGGAACTGCCTGATGACAAGAAAGCCCGTTTCATCGCAACCTATGGTCTTTCGGCTTATGACGCGGACGTGTTGGCCGCTGAGCGCCAAACGGCTGATTATTTCGAAACGGTTGCAAAGGGCCGCGACGGTAAGATTTCAGCGAATTGGGTCATCAACGAGTTGCTGGGGCGTCTCAACAAAGAAGGCAAAACCTTTGAAACCTCGCCTTTAAGCCCCGCACAAATTGGCGGTTTGGTAGACTTGATCACCAGCAACGTCATATCAGGCAAAATCGCCAAAGACGTGTTCGAGATCATCTGGACCGAAGGTGGCGACCCTGCAGCAATCGTCGAAGCCCGCGGCATGAAGCAGGTCACCGACATGGGGGCCATCGAAAAAGCCGTAGACGAAATGATCGCCGCCAATCCGGACAAAGTCGAGCAAGTAAAACTCAAGCCATCCATGATGGGCTGGTTCGTTGGCCAAGTCATGAAATCCACCGGCGGCAAGGCAAACCCACAGGCGGTGAATGACATTTTGAGGGCAAAGATTGGGGTTTGATTATCTGTTGGAACTCATTATCTTGGTGAGAGGAGGCCGATGAAATGCCAACTACGCCAATATTAACTTTAGGGTCGATAACAAACTTGAGTGATTTTGGCCAATTGCACCAGCTTGCGAAGTCAAACACACCTGCCTTCGATAAGAATGCAATTGTGAAATGGATGCCGTCGGAAAGTGGGGATAAAAAGCTTAAGTCTGGTCGCGAACAGAATGAGAAAGCGACACGTTTGCTTTACATTTTCAATCTTGCCCGGGATGCATTTGGTGATGAAAAACTCGCGAAAAAATTCTTAACTCATAAGCACCGAAAACTGCGAACGACCCCCTTGGCTAAACTGGAAACGGAATGGGGTGGCCGCGAAGTTGAAAAGATCCTCAATGCGATGATTTATGGTTTGCCATACTAACGATCATATTTGCGATGAAACTGTTTCGTATTGCCTCTTTTAAGCACAAAATTTTCAGTGGAGCAGGAGCGGCAATTGAAGGTGGTCGTTGGAACAGCCGTGGTCAGTTCGTGATATATACGGCCACGAGTCTCGCTGGAGCAAAGCTCGAACTTCTCGCTCACGCTGGAGGGTTCAAGGAACTACCCGTCAATTATGGTTTCCTAGCCATAGAAGTTCCGGAATCAGTTGCCGTAGAGCGCTATCCGAGATCGAAAGTTCCCCCGCTGAAAAAATCAGTTTCATGGGGCGATAAATGGCAAGCGGACTGAGTAACGGAGATTGTTTTCGTCCCCTCAAAGGCATCTCCAGAAGATTGGAATGCCCTGATTAATCCCCTGCATCCAGATTTTTCGAAGTTAAAAGTCAGCGATGAATTGCCTGCAAAGTGGGATGCTCGCCATTTCAATCGCCCAAAAAAGAAATAAATATATTATATTTCAACATCTTAACGCAATCATTGCCTTTCCCGCGCACTCTGCTATCATCCGTGTGCTGAATTCTTTTGGCGCGGTCTGTTGGGGGCTGACGATCAAGCAGATTTGACAAGCAGCTACGCAAGCGTTCCGGTTTTGCCGGATTGCGGATTGAGTGTGTGAAAGGGAGAGACATCCGATGGCCAAGCCATCCAAAAAAGCCGCGAAGGCGAAGCCTGCGGCAAAAAAGGTTGTGAAACCTGCACCTAAAAAAGCCGTTGCCAAAGCTACTCCGAAAGCGCCCGCTCCAAAAGGCCCGACGACGGCTGAAAAAAACCGCTTTACGCTTTATGGTTTTGCAGGCTCCACCAATACTTATACCGTGGCTTTGATGCTATCACTGTGCCGCCACCCCTTTTCATACATTCACGTGTCATTGCGGGACGGTGCGCATAAGCAGCCTGATTTCCTTGTCAAAAACCGCTACGGCCAGGTTCCAGCTTTGCGCGATGGTCAAACTTACTTCGTGCAGTCTGCTGCCATATTGCTGCACCTTGCGGAAACCTTGGCCAAGTTTGACGGCAAAACTGCTGTTGAAAAAGGCCGCATCCGCGAATGGTTGTTCTGGCAGTGGGACAAATTGGCTTTGCCGATCTATCGTTTGCGTGCCCGCAACAAGGGTGTTCGACAATTTGGCGATGAAGTGCGCGTCCTTTATGACACTGAAGCGAAAACAGCTTTAGCTGTGCTTGAGCAAGAGCTTGGTAAAAATGAATGGATCGGTGGCAAAAAAGCCTCTGCTGCGGACGTTGGCATTTATAGCGTCATTCGTTATTGCGCTGACGCCAATGTTGAGCTTTCACATTACCCAGCCGTCGTGCGCTGGAAACAGCGTATGGAAGCCTTGCCCGGTTTTGCGACGCCTGAACAACTTTTGCCAATGGAAAGCCGACTCGTGTAAGGCAGCTTGAACTTTAGCTGCCTTATGAAAGCAAGACCGTGCCGGACAACCAAAACAACCCCCAGCTTTTAAATGACAATGTGAAGCAACCAAAGCTGAAGCATCGTCAGTGGGGAACGGCGACACTTGGGTTGTTGTTTGGCATAGCCGGCCTCATTGCCGGGCGGCTTGGCCATCTCTATCCGCATTTTGACGTCTTCGCACAGTTTGGTGCGCAATTTGTTATGGGCACTTTAGCCTTTGCTTTCGGCATGCTGTTCACCCGCTACAAAACCATCATTGGTATCGCCACAACATTTGGCCTTATGGCAATCTATGGTGCTTGGCCGCACTTGGTTTCAACACCGCTTTCAAACGGTCCTTTCATTTTGCAAGCGGGCGAGAAACAGTTGCGCATTGCACATTTCAATACCTGGGCGGAAAATAATGACTACACCGGAATTACCAATGAAATCCTGCGCTTGAACGCTGATGTTGTTTCACTTGTTGAGATGGATGCCAAAAAGAAAAAAGCAATCATTCCCGCATTGAAAGCAATGTACCCCCATAGTTTTGATTGTTCGGGGCGTGAGTATTGCGAACTGGTGATCGTTTCGAAATACCCGATTTTGCAAGCAGAGGGGAACGGCCATTGGGTGGGTGCGCCTTATGCACAAGCGTCTTTGGGCGGTGAAATGACTGGTGTAACCTTTATGGGGGTTCACACCACGCGCTTTCCACATTCCCGTGCGCAACTAAAGCAAGTGCGCGAGTTGGTACGCAAGCTTGAAACTGTTTCAGGTGATCTCATTGTGATGGGAGATTTCAATGCCACCCCATTCTCCCGCGTGAATTCGACTTTCTCTGAGGGCGCAAATTTGGCACGCCTGACGGAACTTCCAACCTGGCCCGCAAGCGTTGAAATTCCGCAATTGGCCATTGACCATGCCTTTGCATCGGCAAACTTCCGCGTCATCGGCAATCAGCAAATTGGCAATTCCGCAGGCTCCGACCATTATCCCATCGTTTTGACACTGGCCCGCAAAGCCACAAAGTGAGCAGCTTTGAAATTGCGGTGAACCGGCGGTAAACGCCGCGTGGTAAAGCATTTCCAAATTTCCGGCTAAGTGATTGAATCAAATTGCATTGATTTTTCCTTCACCATCTCGCGTTCAGATTCGCTTAAGCCTGCCGCTTAAGCCCTTGTTTTATTGGACAAGGCAATATGACTCCATCAAACGCACGCTACAAAAAACCAAGCGGCGGACAACATAACAGGGGATAAAAACATGATTTGGGACAACACAAACGCTTCCGGCTTTGACGAAATTTCAATGAGCGCAAATGCCGAAACTTGCCTCGCAATGGGAATGAAATATTGCATCGGCCACGGTGTTGCACAGAACAACATCATTGCTCACAAATGGTTCAACATCGCCGCCATCAAAGGCAGCGACAAAGCCAAAAGCTACCGTTTGGAATTGAGCCAGGAAATGACGGCAACTGAAATCGCTGAAGCCCAGCGCCAAGCCCGTCAATTTCTGACACTACACTAAGAATATGCGACTGCCGAAAGGCATTCGCATCAGATAAAAACAACAGGCGTCCTACAAAAAACCCCGCAAGAGAGCCAAAAGGCCCGGCGGGGTTTTTGATTTTTGAATTCTAAAACTTCAATAATCAATATGACTGTCAGCGCCGGTTGACTCAGCATCAGAGAAAAATTCGCGCAAGCGGCTTTCGTCTTCGACACGCTTGCGGGCCTTCATGTAGAGCTCTGTCTCATAGATATCCGTTTGTTGGATGACTAGGCCTTCTTCGCTTTCGAATTGAGGCACACTGTCAACATTTGCGGAATAGCCTGTACCCAAGGGTATATAGTTCTCATAAGCCATGGCGGAAGGAGCGCCGGTGGCAATGGCAAAGCAGCTTGTGACAAGTAACACGATACGCATTTTCATGACCTTAATTTCGCATAATCCTGCCAGCAATGCCAGAAGATTTCGTTAAGCATCAGAGCATCGGTCGCTCAATTGTTCATATCAACTTCAGCCACCAGCTCTGACGCGCGCTTCAGATTTTTCGCGATCTCTGACACATTGAGTTTGTCGGGTGTAAACTTTCCCCAAGCTGCAACAGTCTTGTCAGGTGCGACTACCGGGTTCACAGGATACTCATAATTGGCCGAGGCATAAAGCGCTTGAGCTTCATCGCTGGCCAAAAACTCCATAAGCTTTAAGGCGTTGTCTTTATTGGGCGCTGACTTGGTCATCAACATGCCGGAGATATTGACATGCGTGCCCATGCTGTCAGACGCCGGAAATACCATGCGCGATGCGGCCGCCCAGTCTTTTTGTTCAGGTTCTTTCTCGTTATTCTGCATCAAGCCCATGTAATAAGTATTGGCGATGGCCACATCACATTCGCCGGCTTTGACGCTTTTGGCTTGCGCACGGTCATTGCCATTTGGCTTCACCACAAAATTGGCTTTCACGCCTTCAAGCCAGGTTTTGGTGGCAGCGTCACCTTTTTGGGCAATCATCGCGGCGGTGAGACCGAGATTGTAAGGATGGTCAAAAGGACGCGAGCAGATTTTACCCTTCCATTTTGGGTCCGCTAGTTCTTCATATGAGAAGGTGTTTTGGGTCACGCGGTCTTTTGACACGTATAAGACACGCGCCCGCATGGTGAGGCTAAACCATTGATTGTCGGCTGCCCGCAAATTATCAGGCACTTTCGAAGTGATGGCCTCAGAAATAACGGTTTGGCTTAAACCCTTGGCAGCTGCGTCCACCAAGCGCCCGACATCAGCGGACAATAAAACGTCAGCCGGACTGAGGGGACCTTCTTGCTCCAGACGTTCCACCAAGCCCTTCTCGGCAAACACCGATTTCACGGCAATGCCGGTTTTGTCAGTAAAGGCTTTGAACAGCGGCTCTACCAATTGCGGCTGGCGGTAGGAGTAAACATTGACAGTGCCATCCGCCCATGCGGCTGAAGTGAGGGGGAGGGCGGAAGCAAGCACAGCGAGGGCAAAGCGGCGGTTCAGCATCATTCTATTCTCCGAGTAAATTTGTCGGACAACACTTATTACCGTTAAACCTATCGGTCAATAGCCGATTTAAACAATCGGATATATTTTTTCATGTGTGCATATGCGTTGTGTGCTTGCAGATCACAGCAAATCACGGCAAAAGCCACCGCACTGGAGACGTGGCCGAGTGGCTGAAGGCAACGGTTTGCTAAATCGTCATACGCTGTAAGGTGTATCGAGGGTTCGAATCCCTCCGTCTCCGCCATTATTCTGATTTAACTCATTGAAAAATATGTAGTATTTGATTTTAGTTTGTCATATGCCCCACAGATTGCCCCACACATCGCGTCCCACCTTCCGTTCAATGACCAACAGGTTAAGCACAGCCATGGCAAAAATCTTAAGTTCATTCACTGTTGGCTTGTTTGCTTTGGCAACGACAATTCCATCTTACGCGTTGACACTTTCAGAGTGGGAACAACGAGATGAAAGTTGGAAACAAGCATATGTCTTTGCAATCGGGGAATATCTAATGACGGTTGTGACCGATGACACTGAGTACAGCAAGCTACTGAA
>JAYUQS010000067.1:0-14782 GCA_043756645.1 Hyphomicrobiales bacterium
TGTTGCGATAGAATTGGTGATGGTCAGAAGAAATTGCAAGCATGAACAAGTCGCTGACACCGGAAGCACAAAGGGCCTTGGCAGAAGCAGAAGCAAGGCGTGCTGTTGCTCGGCCTGTTGCCCTTCCCAAGGAGCTTTCTGGACGCGACGGACCAGAACCCACCCGCTTTGGCGATTGGGAAAAAAAGGGACTGACCTCGGACTTTTAAATGGCTGTGCCCGCACTTGATGAGGCCTTGCTGGCAAAAGCTGTGAAGGTCCTTTGCAAAAAACACCCGGAGTTTAAGGTCGTCGTGAAACAGCATGGGGTTCCGTCATTGCGCGCCACTGCAGGTGGGTTGCCCGGGCTTTTGCAAATGGTGACCGAGCAATTTTTGTCGCTGGCAGCTGCTGCAGCGATTTGGAAGCGCCTGGAGTTCAGATTATCGCCCTGCGAAGCGCATACAATTTTGCTCTGCCCGCAAGAGGATTTGGTGGCGCTGGGATTGTCTCGCGCCAAAGCCCGGAGTTTTCACAGGATTGCTGAGGCTGTCAGCAGTGGTGCCTTTGCATTCGAGACTTTGGCTGAGATGGATGATGCTGAAGCCCATAAGGCGCTGGTGGCTTTGCCGGGCATTGGTCCGTGGACGGCTGATATTTATCTGTTGTCAGTTCTGATGCGTAGCGATGCCTGGCCTTGGGGCGATGTGGCGTTGCAGGCCGCCGCAGAAAACCTGTTTCAGTTGCCAGCCAGGCCGGGGAAAGTTGAGATGATTGCACTGGGCGAGGCGTTCAAGCCCAACCGGGCGGTGGCGGCGCGGCTGTTATGGGCGCATTATCGGAGTGTGAGAAACATGTCACAGGTGTGACATCACTGCCATTTACACCCCTTCACAGGATCAATTCACACGATATAGTGGTGTTCTTCGGATCAACCGAAAAAGGGAGACGTGAACTTGTATCATGCACCCATGGGCCAGAAGATGATGACGCCGGAAGCTTGTCCGGCGTTGGTCCTGAATGCTGACTATCGTCCCTTAAGTTATTATCCCTTGTCGTTGTGGTCGTGGCAGGATTCGCTGAAAGCTGTGTTTCTCGACCGCGTTAATATTGTCTCTGAATATGACACTGTGGTGAGAAGCCCGACGACGGAATTCCGTTTGCCTTCGGTGGTGTCGCTGAAGACCTATGTGAAGCCATCGCGTCACCCTGCGTTTACGCGGTTCAACGTTTTCCTGCGCGATAAGTTTTCCTGCCAATATTGCGGCTCGCCTGAAGACTTGACGTTTGACCATGTGTTGCCGCGCTCTAAGGGTGGGCAGACCACATGGGAAAATGTTGTGGCGGCCTGCTCACCTTGTAACTTACGCAAAGGTGGCCATTTGATGCATGTGGTCAAAATGTTCCCGCGGCAAAAACCGTTTTGTCCGACAGTGAACCAATTGCATTCCAACGGCCGCTTGTTTCCACCCAACTATTTGCACCAGAGTTGGATGGATTATCTGTATTGGGATTCGGAGTTGGAGCCTTAAGTTTTTCGCGTTGCTCCAAACGCCAGAACTGCAAGCACAGCGCAAACAATCGCATTCCAACCTGCAAGCGACAATCCCAAAATACGGATTGCAGCTTCATTGCACATGACACCTGGCTTCAATAAGTTGGGCAAGCCCTCTGACAATGCGCCACCGCCAGAACAAGTAGACGGGCCGTCCCACCATTTCCATTCTACACCGGCGTGAAACACACCGAAAATGGCGTTGGCGGTGAGAATCAAACCTAAAGCAATCAGGCCCGGTGTGATCCAACGCGGATTTGCCATGGCCATAAAAGCAGCGAAGGGAATGCCGACATAATAAGCCCAGCGCTGCATCAAGCAAAGTTCGCACGGCGCATAGCCTGCAAATTCGAATATCCATGCGCCGACAAGAATTGCCGCAAGTACGGCTGCAATTGACCATGCCGTGTTTGTTTTATTCAGCAAGACAACGCTCCAGATCCACCTAACATTTTCACAACGAAATAAAGCCCGATCAATGCGGCAGCGGCAAGGCCTGCGATGAGGCCTAGACGTTTTTCTATGAAATGCTTAATCGGTTCACCCCAGCGCTTCAGCGCCCAGGCCATGGCAAAGAACCTGGCACCACGTGCGATGATGCAGGAGATTATAAAAACGATAAGGCTGATTTGCGCCACACCTGCGAGAATAGTGACGACTTTGATGGGCGGCAAATGGCTGAGGCCCGATGTGGCCAGCAACAGCCATAAGGTTTCTTCGCTGGTGCAGTTTTTCAGATTCTCGAAAGCTTCAAGCTTGCCGTAAAAAGACAGAACGGGTTTGGCGAAGGTTTCGTAAGCGAAGTAACCCAAAAAATACCCGGCGATGCCGCCCAATGTCGAAGCGATAGTGGCGACCAGTGCGTAACGATAGGCACGTTCAGGACGTGACAGCGCCATCGGCAGAAACAAAACGTCAGCCGGTACGAGAAAGACTGAGCTCTCAATAAAAGCAATGATAGCCAACCACACCTCGGCGGATTTGCGGGCGGCGAGGGAGAGTGTCCAGTCGTAAAGTTTACGGAGCATCATCAATCATCCATTCGGGGTTTAACGCGGCGCAGGGTTTTGGTTTCCCCGCGCTTGGCCTTTGAGTCGAGTCGGCGGGTTTTAGACGCCTTGGTGGGTTTGGTGGCAACCCGGAATATCGGTCTCTTGGCGGCTTTGCGTAAAAGATCGACTAATTTTTTTTGGGCTTCTTCACGGTTACGTTCTTGTGAACGATGGGTTTGGGCGGTGATGACGAGGTCACCACTTTGCGCCAAAAGCCTGCCTGCCAGCTTCCGCACCCGCTCTTTGACCGAATCAGGCAGGCCCGACTCGTCCAAATTAAAGCGCAATTCCACAGCAGAAGAGACCTTGTTCACATTCTGTCCGCCAGGACCGGAGGCGCGGATAAAGCTCTCGCGGATCTGGGCTGGGTCAATCACAAGGGAATCGGTGATGCGAATCATGACTTTGGCGTTAAGCGCCTTTCCAGTTGACGACGCAAGTGCCGCCCCTTAGAGGAGAGCGCGGTTGGCCTCTGTGGCGGAATGGTAGACGCGACAGACTCAAAATCTGTTGTTCGCAAGGGCGTGGGGGTTCGAGTCCCTCCAGGGGCACCAATCAGGCAAATGATCCGCATTTTGAGTTAATTGGGAAGCAGTCGCCTTGATCACCCGTTTCATTTTCATTTTATGTTTGTGGTTCAGCTTTAACGCTGCCGCGCTGGCGCAATCGGCCGGTGGGCCGATGTTATTGTTCGATGCACGAACCGGTGAAGTGTTGTCACAAGAACGCGCTGGTGAACCATGGTATCCGGCCTCGCTTACCAAATTGATGACAGCCTATATTGTTTTTCAAAAAATACGCGATGGTCAGTTACGATTGGACCAGCAAGTGTTGGTGTCGGCTTTGGCATCGGGCCAAGAGCCCAGCAAAATTGGTATTCCATCCGGGCGCACGGTCTCGGTGGATTTTGCGCTGCAAGCTTTGTTGATTCATTCCGCCAATGATATGGCTTATGTTTTGGCAGAAGCAGTTTCCGGCACGCATGAGCGCTTTGCTTTGGAAATGAATGCGGTGGCCAAGAATTTGGGATTGTCAGCGACGCATTTTGTCAACCCAAACGGCTTGTTTGATCCGCGGCAGGTGACAAGTGCACGTGATATTGGTGTTCTTGCAGCGATTCTCGTCAATGAGTTTCCGCAGCATGCAGGTTACTTTTCACAAGATGCAGTAGCGGTTGGAAAACGCCGCTTGGCCAATCGCAATTCCTTGATCCGTATCATGCCGGAAGCTGATGGCATGAAGACCGGCTTTGTATGTAACTCCGGTTATAATTTGGTGGCATCAGCCACACGCAATGGCCGGAAATTGATAGCTGTTGTCCTCGGAGCCAAGTCCGGTGGAAACCGTGCGATAAAAGCAAAAGAACTTTTAGAGCAAGGCTTTCTGGTGGTATCGCGCCAGGGCTTGCACAAAGTGGCTGAAGTTGTGAATTTGCCGCAGGGTGCGATTGTGCCAACCGACATGACAAGAGACGTGTGTAAACGGAAATCTCCGGTGCAATTGGCTGATGGCTCAAACTTGGGTGGTTGGGCGATTTCATTTGGCACCTATGATAGCATGATGAAAGCCGACATGGCTTTGCGGGGCCGGGTGTTGAGTCCCATTGGCATTGAGACCCGGTCAAATGCAGGTGTGGTCAAGTTGCCGGATAAGGCAGGCTTTGCCGCTTTGCTGTGGAATATTCCGCAAGCTGAAAGCTTGTCCTTGTGCACGGCCTATCGGGCAGAAGGTGCGCATTGTGATGTGATGCCACCTGCCCTGGTTGATCAAATGGCAGCTTACGCAAAAGCGACGCAGCCCCAAGCGAGGCCTGTGACACAAGGGTCGGAATCTGACAGTGATGATGAGTCCACAAAGCCGGTTCTGAAAAAAAGCAAACTGCGGGTAAAGCAAAAAATACAGTTGAAGAAAAAGCGGCGTTGAGGATCTGGTGACGGAGCAAAAGCGCGGCATTGGTTTTGCCATTCTGGCAGCCAGCATTTACGGGTTTGTTCCCAATGTGGCGCGGTTGGCGTTTGAGCAAGGCATTCCGGCTCTCGAATCTGTTGTGGTACGCACATTGATTGTGGCGGTGGTGTTGGGTGTGGCGGCGATGTTGTGGAAACAGAGCTTTCGTGTTGAAGCTTCTGCGCGATTGCCGCTCTTGGCGCAAATTCTGGCCACGGTTCTGGTGTCGAGTTGTTACATTGCGTCTGTCCAATTTGTGCCCGTCAGTGTGGCAGCGCTCGTGTTTTTTACCTTTCCAGTTTTGATTGCGGTTGCAGCACCCGTTATTGAGCGGCAGCCGATGTCGTGGCGCTTGATTGGTTTGGCCTTGTTAGCCTTCGGCGGTTTGGCCTTGGCGCTTGGACCGGACTTTCAGAGTTTTGATTTACGAGGGCTTTTGCTTGCGGGTTTTGCGGCTATCGGCTGTGCATTGCAGTTTATTACGGGTCGGATGATGGCTGGAAAAATTCCGCCCGCACCGCTTGCCGCCCTCGTGCATATGGCTGTTTTGCCTGCAGTGATTCTCATCATGTTGCTCACTGGCGATGGCAATATCAGGATATTTGCTGCGACAACACCGGCTTGGACGCTGGTGGTCGTGACACTCGTTGGAATTTTTTATTGTGCCGCCTATTTCTGTCAAATGTCGGCGGTGGCGCACGCGCCGTCTTCGGTTGTGGCACCTTATTTCAATGTTGAGCCCGTGGTCACAACGGCTGTTGCGGTTTTACTGCTGGGAGAGACGATGACATATCTGCATATGATCGGGGGTAGCATTGTGCTTCTGGCTTTACTGCTGACAAGTTTTGTGACCTCCGGGGTGAGGCGCTGATGGCTGTTCTTGAACTCGTTCCTGTTTCAGTGATCACCGGTTTTTTAGGAGCAGGCAAAACCTCCTTGCTCAACACGTTGCTCAAAAGTCCGATGCTGAGAAATGCCTGTGTTGTCATCAATGAATTTGGCGAGATTGGACTTGATCATTTGCTGGTCGAAAGTTCAGACGAGACCATCGTTGAGTTATCCTCAGGCTGCTTATGCTGCACCATTCGCGGAGACTTGATTGACACGTTGAATAGTTTGCTGGATCGGCGTGCCGCTGGAACTTTAAAGGCTTTTGATCGTCTCGTGATTGAAACCACAGGGCTTGCTGATCCCGCTCCGGTTTTACATGCGCTGATGCGGGATGATCTTTTGCTGCAGCGGGTAAAGCTTGAAGGTGTCATCACAGTTGTTGATGGTTTTAATGGCATGTCCACTTTGGATGCGCATCCCGAAGCCGTGAAACAAGTGGCGATGGCTGATCGCATTGTCTTGACCAAGCTGGATATGCTTGAAGGCAAGCCCGGCGAAGATATGTTGTTTGCGATCATCGCGAGAATGCGCAAACTTAATCCGTCAGCGCGGCTTTTGACCACGCATCGCGGTGAAGCCAAGGCTGAGAACTTGTTTAACACCGGGCTTTATAATGCCACGACGAAATCAAGTGATGCCCAGGCTTGGCTTGCAATTGAGGGTGTGGAGCGGGCTGAAAAAGCCAAGCACCATCATGATGCCACACGTCACGATCGCAACATCCGGTCTTTTGCGCTTCGTGACAAGCGACCGATTTCGCCGCAAGGTTTGGAATTGTTTCTCGAATTGTTGACGCATTACCACGGTCCAAATTTACTCCGGATGAAGGGCATTATCCTGACAACGGATGATCGCTCGCGCCCGCTGGCCATTCATGCTGTGCAACATGTGTTGCATCCGCCTGTGAGACTCGAAGGTTGGGGCAACGGATTGGTTGAAACCAAAATGGTGTTCATTGTGAAAGATATTGAAAAAGCAACAATCGAAGATCTGTTTCGCGCTTTTACCGATCAGATTGAAGGTGGCGGTGCAGCTTTCACAGATAAAACATTGTCGCTGAGGTGATTGCCATGAAAGTCTATGGATTGAATAAGTGTTCGACTTGCCAAAAAGCCCTCGGGTTTCTTGCCGAGAAAAAAGTGAAGGTGGAGTTCACAGATCATCAGGCAACGCCGCCATCAAAGTCGCAAGTCGCGGCATGGTCGACGGCTGTCGGCGGTTGGGAAAAATTGATCAATCGCGCGGGCTATACGTGGCGTGGTTTGGATGAAGCTGATCGGACTGATTTGACGGAAGCCAAGGTTGTGGCGCTTGCAACCAAACACACGTCACTCATTCGACGTCCTTTGATTGAACATGAAGATGGCTCGGTGACTGTCGGGTTCTCTCAAAAAATTACTGAGCTGTTTTAACGGTTCATCTGTTCCAATTTTTGCTGCATGGCTGCGAGTTGATCTTTCAACACCTGCAAATCATCTTTGCTGGCCGACTGGGATTGTGGCTTAGCAGGTTCAGGCGGTACGGCATCTTTGGCGCCAGCTGCTGCCGCAAAAGGATTGGCAAAGTCTGTTGCGCCGAAAGGCGCAAACATTTTCATTGAGTCTTGAAACATCTGCATGTTGCGCTTGGCGGTTTCCTCGACCAGCTTCATGGCGTCACCGCCGCCAAAAACATCCGTCATTTGCTGTTTCAGCTTGTCCTGATCTTTCATCAGATTGCCCATGGAGAATTCCAGATAGTTGGGCACCATGCCTTGCATGGAATCGCCATAAAATCGAATGAGCTGTCGCAGGAAGTTGATCGGCAACAAATTATTGCCTTCCTTGTTTTCTTCTTCAAAAATAATCTGAGTCAGCACCGAGCGTGTAATATCTTCGCCGGTCTTTGCATCATAAACAATAAAGTCGGTGCCATCCTTGACCATTTTGGCCAAGTCTTCCAAAGTTACGTAGGTCGAGGTCGCGGTGTTGTAGAGCCTGCGATTTGCGTATTTCTTGATGACGGTGGCATTTTTTGCCTTGTTTTGGTCTTCGCTCACGCTGAACTCCCTGAACCTTAAAGTGCTCACAAAAACCTGCGCTCTGCACCGCACAATTGCAAGTGCAAAAAGTCTGGGCAGTGCAACATCGCACTCACTGCCGCATTGCAAGATATGGCAATGATCTGCCATAAAGGATAAAATCATAATTTTGGGAGTCTGCCATGTCCACTGATGTCGTAATCGTTTCTGCCGCCCGCACGCCTGTCGGATCATTTAATGGTGCTTTGGCCTCGCTAACCGCCGCTCAATTGGGCACGGTCGCCTTGAAGGCAGCGATTGAACGGGCGAAGCTGTCGCCTGATGATATCAACGAAGTGATTTTGGGACAGGTACTAACCGCTGCACAGGGCCAAAACCCGGCCCGCCAGGCCGCTATTCATGCTGGCATTCCCAACTCCGCAACCGCTTGGGGATTGAACCAGGTTTGTGGTTCGGGCCTGCGTGCTGTGGCATTGGGCATGCAACAGATTGCCAATGGTGATGCGAAAATCGTCGCGGCGGGTGGTCAAGAGTCGATGTCAAAATCCACCCATGCGGCGCACTTGCGTGACGGCGTGAAAATGGGCGACTGGAACTTCATCGATACCATGATTAAGGACGGCTTGTGGGATGCGTTCCACGGCTACCACATGGGTACAACGGCCGAAAATGTTGCCAAACAATGGCAGATCACAAGAGACGAGCAAGACGCCTTTGCCGTGGCCTCGCAGAACAAAGCAGAAGCTGCGCAAGCCGCCGGAAAATTCAAAGACGAAATTTGCAGCGTCACCATTGCAGGCCGGAAGGGCGATGTGGTGGTTGCCGATGATGAGTACATCAAGAAGGGCGTGACCTTAGAGTCCGTGCAAAAACTTCGCCCGGCCTTTTCGAAAGACGGCACAGTTACTGCCGCCAATGCCTCTGGCATCAACGACGGTGCAGCGGTTTTGATTTTGATGTCAGCGGCAGAAGCAGCATCTCGTGGATTGACGCCCTTAGCCCGTATTGCCTCTTGGGCCACCGCCGGCGTTGATCCAACGATTATGGGTTCTGGACCCATTCCTGCCTCGAAACTCGCATTACAAAAAGCCGGTTGGAAAGTCGCTGATCTCGACCGCGTTGAAGCTAACGAAGCTTTCGCCGCGCAAGCCTGTGCCGTCAACAAAGATATGGGTTGGGATCCAGCGCGCGTCAACGTCAACGGCGGGGCGATTGCCATCGGTCACCCCATCGGGGCTTCGGGTGCGCGTGTGCTCATCACGCTGCTGCATGAAATGCAGCGCTCTGGTGCCAAGAAGGGTCTCACCACACTCTGCATCGGCGGCGGCATGGGCATTGCCATGTGTGTGGAGCGTTAAAAGCCACTAGATGAGCAACATTACCGACGGCAGATCACTTGAATTATTTTTTGTCGACGGCAAACCTGACGGTATGCTGACTGCGGAAGTTTTTAATTGGACTGGCCATGTTCTTTATTGCCCCAGAACAAATATTTCCGCAGCACTTGCCCGCAAGGAAGCTAAACACACTGGCGTCTACATTTTGCTTGGTGAGAAAGATGACGAGCCCTGCGCCTATATCGGCGAGGCGGAAGAAATTGATGTCCGGTTAAAGCAGCATGTGTCGAACAAAGACTGGTGGACAAGTGTTGCCATTATAACGTCGTCTGCGAATAGTTTGAACAAGGCGCATGTTAAATATCTAGAATCTCGTCTTGTTGAAGAAGCGGTCAAGCTTGGCCAAATTAAGCTTGAAAATGGAAATGTCCCGCCACGCTCAAGCCTCTCCGAAGCAGCGCAGTCGAACATGGAGTCTTTTTTATCTTATTTGTTGATGGTGCTTCCTGCGATCAGGATAGACATGTTTGTGCAACGGAAACGGCCGTCCGGTGTTCAAGTTCAGAAGAACCTACAGGCGAACGCTGCGTCTCCAGTTGCGACATTTGAACTAATCAGCCAAAAAAAAGGCGAATGGAATGCAACAGCAATTCTCCAAGATGGAGAGTTTACAATTCAGGCGGGTTCCATCGTAAGGGGCAGCTGGACCGGTGATACCAGTGCTAAAAGTAGTTATTCAAAATTGTATCAGACGCTCTTCGAGCAGGGCATTCTAGCAGACGAAAACGGTCAACGGGTTTTCAAGTCGAGTTATGTATTCAATAGCCCAAGTGCAGCGGCTGCAGTCGTGGTTGGGCGGTCCGCAAATGGCCAAACTGCTTGGCGGCTCAAAGGACGTGACATTCCTTTCCGGCAATGGGAAGCGGAGCAAGTTGATTTTTTGGTCGCTCGGTGATTTATTTGATTATCAAGCTGCCTTTGCCACCCTGCGCGGTAGCTTCTGAATGATCTGGCCAGCTTCAATTTCCGCCACTCGCAAATCATGCGCGCTTTGCAAATTGAGCCAGAACGACGGACTCGTGCCAAACCAATGACCTAGTCGCAGTGCCGTATCTCCCGTAATGCCGCGCTTGCCTTTTACAATCTGAGTCATGCGATTGGCAGGAACTTTGACTTGACGCGCCAATTCGGTTGGCGAGACACCAAGTTCCAGAAGTTCTTCGGCAAGAATTTCGCCTGGATGAATTGCTGGTCGTGCCATTATCTGTCCTTTGCTAACGATGATAATCTACTATTTCGACGTCCAACGGACCTTTGGCGCCTTTCGGCCACTCAAAGCATATCCGCCATTGATCGTTGATACGGATTGAGAATTGACCAAGCCTGTTGCCTTTCAGGCCTTCCAGTCGGTTGCTTGGCAACTGCTGCAAGTCTGTAAGGCTCGTCGCAGCGTCCAAAATCTCAAGCCTTCGATAAGCTTGCATACTGAAAGATTGAAATCGGCGGACCGTTTCGCCCTCAGCAAAAGCTTGAGTCTGCTTGTCTCTGTAACTCTGGATCACCCGCACTTATTATAGTGATATATGATGTACGTCAACCATACATCTTGCGTTTAATGTCCGCAACTGAACTTTACTTCGTTGAAGCAAACGTCTTGATGCTATCGCTTAGGCCATGAAATCCTGACGGCACAAAATTTGTGTTTGGCTTGCCGATGGAAGCAAGTTCGACTATCTCATTTTCCAAACAGTGTTGATCTCCGGAAATTGCAAATGCCCACCACTCTCTACCGCATCCTCACAGGCCCTGACGATGCGCAGTTCTGCCATCGCGTTTCTGACGCATTGTCCAAGGGCTGGCAGCTTTATGGAACGCCGAGCCTCGCCTTTGACTCTGAGCAAAAACGAATAATTTGCGGCCAAGCCATCACAAAGACCGTGCAGACCGACTATTCTGCTGATATGAAATTGTCAGAACAATAAACGGGAGAGACATTATGGCGCGTATTGCATTGGTAACCGGTGGATCACGCGGCATTGGCGCTGCTGTGTCGAAAGCACTGAAAGCGCATGGCTGCACGGTTGCTGCAAGTTATGCTGGAAATGATGAGGCGGCCAATGCGTTTAAAGCTGAAACCGGCATTCCCGTTTTCAAATGGGATGTGTCGTCTTACCAAGCTTGTGCCGATGGCATCAAAGCAGTGGAAGCAGCGTTGGGCCCCATTGATATTCTGGTCAACAATGCAGGCATCACCAAGGATGCGATGTTTCATAAAATGACGGCTGAGCAATGGAATGCCGTTATCTCGACAAATCTGAGTTCCCTCTTCAACATGACCCAACCCATCTGGGGTGGCATGCGTGACCGGGGTTTTGGCCGCATCATTTGTATTTCCTCGATCAATGGCCAAAAAGGCCAAATGGGCCAGGTAAATTATTCAGCTGCCAAAGCTGGTGAATTGGGTTTCGTCAAAGCGCTGGCACAAGAGGGTGCAGCGAAAGGCATTACCGTCAATGCGATTTGCCCGGGCTATATCGGCACGGACATGGTGAAAGCTATTCCACAAGATGTTTTGGAAAAGCGCATTTTGCCGTTGATCCCCGTCGGTCGTTTGGGTGAACCGGAAGAAATTGCCCGCACCGTGGCTTTTCTGGCGGCTGATGACGCAGGCTTCATCACGGGCTCAACCTTCTCGATCAATGGTGGGCAATACATGGCATGATGTGCCTTGCTGCATGAGCCTGAGTGCTGAAAACCTGAGCTGCGAACGCAACGGACGTCTGGTGTTTTCGCAGCTGAATTTTAAGGTCGCCACGGGTGGATGCGCGGAACTGCGCGGCACCAATGGCTCGGGCAAATCTTCATTGTTGAGAGCGCTTGCAGGCCTCGTGCCATTCTCAACAGGCCAGACCCGTTTCAACGACAATGTTGATTTCACAACAGCGCTGCATTTTATCGCCCATCAAGACGCCATCAAAAATGCCATGACGGTTGCCGAGAATATGCAATTTTGGTGTAACGTGTTGGGCGGCTCTTCCATCACATCAGCCCTCAGCGCTTTTCGGTTGGACGCCCTCAAGCATGAACCCGCACAATTGCTGTCCGCTGGCCAACGCCGTCGTTTGGCATTGTCTCGTTTATTTCTCAGCAAGCGCCCGATCTGGTTATTGGATGAGCCAATGACAGCGCTCGACCAAGCCACGCAGACGCTGTTGCGCGGACACATAGCCGACCACCTTAAAAATAATGGCATCGTCATTGCAGCGACACATGGGGACCTGGGTTTTACCCCCCATCACGTCATCACTTTGGGTGACGCATGACATCATTCATGGCCGTGCTGAAACGTGATCTGATATTGGGCTTGCGCCAAGGCGGAGGGGCAGGCGCTGCCATTGCCTTTATGCTCAGCGTTTTGGTTCTCATCCCCTTGTCGATTGGGCCGGATCAAAATCTGCTGCAACGCTTGGCCCCCGGCATCATGTGGCTGGCCTTGTTGTTGGCAGTGCTTTTAACCGCAGAGAAAATCTTCCAGCAGGATTATGAAGACGGAACACTCGATGCGCTGATGACGATTGATTTGCCGTTGGAACTGGTCTCTCTCGCCAAAGCCTTGGCCCATTGGTTGGCGGTGGGATTGCCGCTTGCGATTGCCGCACCTTTGCTTGGCGTCCTGTTGAATATCGAAACCACAGCAATCCCGGTGTTGATGCTGGCCATGGTGATGGGGTCACTGGCGCTATCGCTCCTCGCCGCCGTTGGTGGTGCGATTACCGCAGGCTTGCGCCGGGGTGGCTTACTAGTGTCGCTTCTCATTTTACCACTTTATGTTCCCGTCCTCGTATTTGGCCTTTCCGCCACCACATCCGCGATCGGCCCTGAGGGCAGTTCAAGTTCGCTGCTGATATTGACGGCGATTGTTTTAGTGTCGCTGGTGGTACAACCTTGGGCCTCGGCTGCGGCACTTCGGGCCTATCTCAAATGACGGTGTTGGATTAGGATTTTGACCATGCAGATTTTCGCCAACCCCAATCGCTTCTTCCAGATCGCCGACCGCGTGACGCCAATCCTTTGGGTGGCCACAGTGCTGGCCTTTGTCGCAGCTTTGTATTTTGCCTTCTTCAATAGCCCTCCAGACAAATATCAAGGTGAAACCGTGCGCATCATGTACGTGCATGTGCCATCAGCTTCGCTTGCACTTTTTGTTTACGTGTTGATGGCCGTTGCGTCTGCCATGGCTTTGATTTTCCGTCATCCGCTTGCAGATGCCGCCGCAAAAGCTGCAGCCCCCTTGGGCGCTGTTTTTTGTTTCTTAGCTCTTGTTACCGGTTCAATTTGGGGCAAGCCCATGTGGGGGACCTGGTGGGTGTGGGATGCGCGCCTGACCTCGATGTTTGTGCTGATGCTCTTGTATTTGGGTTACATCGCCATATGGCACAGCTTTGATGATCCGCACCGCGCAGCAGCATTGGCGCGCATTGTTGCTTTGGTGGGTGTTATTAATGTTCCAATCGTTAAATTTTCTGTTGATTGGTGGGAAACTTTGCATCAGCCAGCCAGCATCCTACGAAGTAAAGGCATAGCTATCGATGTCAGTATGTTATGGCCACTTGGTTTGATGTTTCTTGCATTTACATTATTGTTTATTTCAACACATCTTCTCGCACTCAAAAATGAAGTGCGCGAGCGGAAGATTAGAACCGAACGCATCAAGCGGATGGGGCAGCGCTGATGGATTGGAACTCTAAATATGTGGGTTATGTCATCGCCTGCTACGCAATCGCATTCCTATGCGTTGCTGTTGTACTTTTGCAAACACTTTGGCGCGCCAAAGTTTTAAAGGCGCAGCTGCGTGAGATGAAGCTTTCAGATACCGGTCAGAAAGAGCAGGCATGAACCGCTTACGCTTTGCGACCTTATTGCCGGTTTTGATTTTTGCAGGACTTGCAATTTTGTTATTCGTTGGTTTGTCAGGTGAACCCTCGAAGCTTCCCTCAACACTCATCAACCGCCCTGTGCCCGCGTTTAAGCTTGAGCCGATTGCCGGTCTGAACAAGCCCGGACTGAGTGCTGAAGATTTACGCAAAGGCAAAGTCACCGTCGTCAATATCTGGGCCTCCTGGTGTGGGCCCTGCCGGGTCGAGCACCCGCTGCTGATGGAACTCGCCAAGCGTGACGACATCGCGCTGGTCGGCATCAACAACAAAGATGATCCTGCCAACGCTGCACGCTTTCTGGGCGCTTTAGGACAGCCCTTTGCTGCGATTGGCGCTGACACAACCGGACGCATCACCATTGATTGGGGTGGCTACGGTGTGCCCGAAACGTTTATTGTCGATGGTAGAGGGGTAATCCGATACAAACATGTGGGACCACTTTCATCAGAGCTAGTCCAAGGCCGCTTTGCTGATGAAATAAAAAAGGCAGCCTTGCCGCTGCCTCAATAAATGCGGTCACGTCACGCGATCAAACAGCGCGGCGCTTTAGCTTCACTTTTGATTGCGGCTTTTGCACCTCTTCCACATCGTCGATTCTATCCATGGCGCTTGCCATTTCAGACAAGCAATCGACTAAGGTTTTACGATCGGCAACTGGAAAAGCCGACAGCAACTCCTTGTCGACATCTTCTGCGGCGGTTTGTGCTGACTTCAACATTTTCTTGCCCTGTGGTGTCAGCTTCACTGAATTGGTGCGGGCATCTTCCTTGGTACGGCGACGCTGCACCAAGCCCTGTGCCATCAACCGTGCCACCATATCGGCCAACGTGGAGCGATCAATGCCGGTAATTTTTACGAGTTCGGTTTGGCTTTTGCCGTCGTTGGAATCAACCGCAGCCAACACAGTAAACTGCCGATGTGTCAGACCGCTCTTGCCAACCTCTTCATTGTAGCGGTGAACGGAAAATTGCACCGCGCGCTTCAAAAGATGAGAGAAAGATCGCGCCAGCGTTTTGGCGTCTTTGTTACCCGACATAAGTCATTTGCTCCCTCAGCATATTGCT
>JAYUQS010000068.1:0-5056 GCA_043756645.1 Hyphomicrobiales bacterium
GAATGAGTGGGAGTTCCAACTCTTCGATGACGACTATGATCATTTCGATCAACACTTGGTCGAAGCCATCGCCCGCATTCCCGCGTTGGAAAAAACCGGCGTGAAAAAAATGATCAATGGGCCTGAAAGCTTCACGCCCGATGGCAATTTTATTTTGGGCCGGGCCAATGAATGTGAGAACATGTTTGTGGGCGCAGGCTTCAACGCCTTTGGCATCGCAGCTGGCGGTGGCGTTGGTTGGGTGCTGGCCGATTGGGTGATAAAGGGCGAGGCACCGCTGGATTTGTGGGTGGTCGATATTCGCCGGTTCTCCGGCCTGCACAATGATCGCAAATGGGTGAATGAGCGCACACTGGAAGCTTACGGCAAGCACTACACCATCGGTTTTCCGCATGAAGAATATGAATCAGGCCGCCCGCGTTTAACCTCGCCACTTTATGGCCGCTTGAAAAAGCAAGGTGCTGTGTTTGGCTCAAAGCTGGGTTGGGAGCGCCCCAACTGGTTTGCCAGCAAAGGCGAAGTGCCGGAAGATCAATATGCCATGAGCCGCCAGAATTGGTTTGCTGCGGTTGGTGAAGAGCACGCCCATGTGCGTGAACATGTCGGCGTGTTCGATCAAACCAGTTTCGCCAAATATGAAGTCACAGGCAAAGATGCGGCCGTCGCACTGGAGTGGATGTGCGCCAACCGCGTGGCGCGTGATGTGGGCCGCTTGACCTATACGCAATTGCTCAATTCACGTGGTGGCATCGAAGCGGATTTAACCGTGGCGCGATTGAGCGATGATCGTTTCTATATCGTCACGGGCACAGGCTTTCGCACACATGATTTCGGCTGGATCAGAGAGCATTTGCCGAAGGGCAAAGACGTTGCCATTCACGACATCACGGAGACAATGTCGACGTTGTCCTTGATGGGGCCAAAGTCTCGTGATGTGTTGGCCTTGGCGACCAAGTCCGATGTTTCGAATGCAGCTTTCCCCTTCGGCACTGTGCGCGAAATTGAGATTGCCGGACATAAGTTATGGGCGCTGCGTGTGACTTATGTGGGTGAACTGGGCTGGGAACTCCACATGCCTATGGCCGCCACGGCAGAAGTTTATGATTGCCTGATGGGATTGGGCGCTGCGCATCACATTCGCTCCGTAGGGTATCGCGCACTGGAATCTTTGCGGCTGGAAAAAGGCTATCGCGCTTGGGGTTCCGATATTACTCCGAATGACACGCCGTTTGAAGCGGGCCTTGGTTGGGCCGTCAAAATCCGCTCCGGCATTCCATTTTTAGGCCGCGATGCACTGGAAACGGTTGCCATTTCGCCGCTCAAAAAATCCTTCGTAGGATTTAGCGTTGATGATGAAAGTGCGGTATTGGTTGGTCGTGAAACTATTCTGCGCAACGGCGAATTCGCAGGCTATCTCACCAGCGGTGGCTATGGCTATAGCGTCGGCAAACCATTGGGTTTTGGCTATGTACGTTTCGCGGAAGGCGTCACGTCGGACTATTTGCTGTCAGGGAAATATGAACTTGTCATTGCCAATGAAGCAAAGCCCGCGCGGATCAGTCTTGAGCCATTTATAGACCCGTCGAATGTGCGTGTGAAAAGCTAAGGCGGAATGATTTCAGACATAACCACTCAGTCTTCACCACCCCACAACGGCAGGGCCATCGCATGTGGCCAAAGGGACCTCATCCGCCCCGTTGGGGCACCTTCTCCAACTTCGTTGGAGAAGGGACAAAACCCAACATATCGTCCCTTCTCCACGTCAGTGGAGAAGGTGGATCGGGCGAAGCCAGAGACGGATGAGGTCCCTTTGGCGGCCACATGCGATGGCCCACCACAAAGGGGGAGGAAAAAGACGTTCAATTGGTTTCGTCAAAACGCATACCGTTTTGAAGACTACTCCACCTGCTCTTTCAGCAAGATGGCGATTTTGCCATAGGACGTATCCAAATGTTCGCGGATGGCCTCTCGCGCAGCTTCTGAATTTTTTGCATTTAACGCGCGAATGATGGCGCGGTGTTGTTCAAGCGTGAGTGCCGCTTCACCCGCACGGGGAAGCAACATATGCCGACAACGGTCGAGATGGGCCTTGGATATTTCGATCATATGCCACAGCCTTGGTAACTCGGCGATGTTGGCAATGATTCGGTGAAAGCCGTCATCAATTTCAATGGCTTTGGCAAATTTTTTCTGTTCAATCGCGCGTTCGTGCAAAACATAATTGTCGTGCAATGCTTCAATATGCGCATCCGACATGCGCGAAGCCGCCTGAAATGCAATTTCCATTTCGAGTGATCGGCGGATGAGATAAGCTTGTTCGATCTCACGCGCATCAACCTTCGCCGCCCGTGTGCCTGATTGCGCCACCACATCAACCAAATGCTCATCGCTCAGTTTCTTGACGGCCTCCCGCACGGGCGTGCGCGAAATATTGAGTTGTAAAGCAATTGATTTCTCGTCGATTGCATCTCCCGGCTTGATAGCGCCCGTGAGAATGAGATCCCGAATGATCGGGTAAATCTGGTCGCGCATCGGGCGGCGGCGATCCAGTTTTGTGCGGGAGAGCATTGCGGGGGTGAGACTCATGATTGAATTGCCTCCCTTTCCCTGATTTTAGCTTTTCCTGTCAACACGACATTCAGCAGTTGCGAAATGGCGCTGACTGCGGCACCAATTCTATTCATCAACAGGAGTTTCAAATGGTCAAACGCATGAGCCACATGGTCAAATTGAAGGCCGAGATTATCCCTGAATATAAACGCATTCATGCTGCGGTTTGGCCGGAAATATTGCAGGCCATTCACGATGCCAATATCCGCAACTATTCGATATTTCTGAAAGAACCAGAGAACTGGTTGATTGCCTACTGGGAATATGTCGGAGACGACTTCATCGCTGATACAGCGAAGATCAAAATGGCACCGCGCATGCAAGAGTGGTGGGATATTACCGACCTCATGCAGATACGCTTTGAAACCGCAAAACCAGGCGAATGGTGGGCCAGCATGGAAGAAGTGTTCCACACTGACTGACATGGCTACCGCACCCGTGCGCCGCCGTCGGCGTCAAACACATAAAGCCGCGACTTATCAAAGCTGATACCGATCTTATCGCCACTGTGGGCCGTGTAATCTTTTGATGCTTTCACCGTCAGCGTATCACTGCCCATTTTTGTGGTGACCAGTGTATGGTCGCCAATCAATTCCGTCGTGTAAACTTGTGCTTTCAGTGCGCCCTTCGCAGGAGTGGTGATGGAACAGTCTTCCGGGCGTACACCTAGTATGGCGTTGGCAATTTTACCTTTGACAGGAACCGCTACTTTGTCATCATGGGTGACAAAGCTGCTGCCATCAAGCGACCCTTTGACGATGTTCATCGGGGGGGAACCAATGAACTGCGCCACGAACAGGTTTGCGGGATTATTGTAAATTTCCGCTGGTGTTGCGAGCTGTTGCAATACACCTTTTTCCAAAATGGCAACGCGGTGGGCCAAGGTCATGGCCTCAATTTGGTCATGCGTCACATAGATCGTGGTGATGCCCAATGTCTGCTGCATGTGCTTCAACTCAGCCCGCATATGGCCGCGCAATTTCGCATCAAGATTTGACAGAGGTTCGTCCATCAAGAACACTGATGGGCGACGGATGATGGCGCGGGCCAGAGCCACACGTTGACGCTGACCGCCTGAGAGTTCACGGGGGTAACGGTGCAACAGTTGATCAAGCTCGACCTGTGCCGCAGCTTCACGGATTGCGACCTCCATTTCTGCTGGCGGCACCTTGCGCACCTTCAAAGGGAAGCCGATGTTTTCACCAACGGTCTTGTGGGGGTAAAGCGCGTAGGATTGAAACACCATCGAGATGTCACGATACTTCGGCAGCACGTCTGTGACGTCACGCTCACCAATGCTCACGCTGCCTGAAGACGCGGTTTCAAGCCCTGATAGAATGCGCAAGGCCGTGGTTTTGCCCGAACCTGAGGCACCGAGCAGCACGAGGAATTCGCCGGGTTTGATGTCGAGATCAAACTCTTCCAACACTTTGACACTGCCGAAGGACTTGGCCACTTTGTCGAATTTGACGGGAACACCGGGGTTGCGGGGGGTCATACTCATGCTTTCTCCCTCCCCCTTGTGGGGAGGGTCGGGGTGGGGGTCGCGAGCTGCTGAAAGGGTTTTATGGAGATCGTTGATTTGAGGTCAGCGCGACCCCCACCCTTAATCCCTCCCCACAAGGGGGAGGGAAAAAGTTTTGGAAGCGTGGTAAGAACACTCCTCATCCCTTCACCGCCCCTAACAACACGCCTTTCGAAATGAAGCGTTGCAGAAAGATGGCCATGATGATGACGGGGATGATCATGACCACGATGATGGCGCACATTTCCCACCATAAAATACCGCGCTCCCCTGCGTTTTTTGCCGCCACCATGATCGGCATGGTTTGCGCTTTGGACGTCGAGAGGAACACAGCGAAAAGATACTCGTTCCAGTTCAAGATCAGCGTCAGCAGTGTTGTGGCGGCAAGGCCAGGGCGGGTGAGGGGCAAGACGATGTCCCAGAAAATACCAAAGCGCGTGGCACCATCAAGCTGTGCGGATTCCTCAAGTTCAATCGGCAAATTAGCGAAGAAGTCATGCATCAACCACACCACGATGGGCAAATTGGCAACGGCATAAACGAGGATTAAGGCTGCATGCGTGTCAATCATGCCAACAGCCTGGAACATCATATAGACCGGGATAACGACAACAACAGGCGGCAGAATGCGCTGGGAGATAATCCAGAACAGAATATCGCCATTGCCGAGCGTGTGTTTGAAATGCTTCCCATAAGCCCGCGCCAAGAGGAAGAACAGTGCCAAACCAATCGCGGCAGCGACCGACCAATGCAGCGGTGAATAGGACGACGCCACAATAACCATTAAAGCAATGATGACGAACATCACGATATTGCCGAACTTAGGCTTGTACTGAACGCGGGCCAGCGCATAAGCCGCCATCGAACCAATGGCCACGCATAGAATGGTAGACGCAACGGCGATGACCACCGAGTTGAAGA
>JAYUQS010000069.1:0-5037 GCA_043756645.1 Hyphomicrobiales bacterium
GGCGCGCCCATCTGATCGCGCTTGATTCACTCACCCCAAAACGCAAGGCCGCTGCCTCGCACGACAGTCCGCCCAAAACTGCACCAACAACCCGATCTCTCAAATCCAGTGAATAAGCTCGTGCCATGCCTGCCAACCTCCTTCGGCAAGCAGTTTGAATCAGTATTTTTCTGATTTGGGAAGACCAAAAGAGTCAGCCTCAGTCAGAGGCACTCTAAACCAAATCTGCATAGCAGCGCTGCAGCATCGTCATTTGTCCGCCTTCCGCGCCGGACTTAGACTTTGACGATTGACTGCTACATGAGGAGAATTGCCATGCGCAACTTGATCCATGAGATTGTAGCGTTCGTGGGGCTCGCGACTGTCTCTTTTACTTCAACAACCTTGGCCAAGGCTGAAGCGTCAGGCGATGGGTTTAGAGGGCCTATTGTCTTCACCGATGCTGTGTTGAACCATTCACTGGAGGCATTGAATGCCTTCATGGTGGGTCGCTATGCCCAGGACGACAAGCTGGCCGCGATCACCGCTCCGGTGGCGAAGGAATTCCGGACGCTGGCAATTGCAACGGCCCAAGTGCCGAGCATAACGGCAACTCCGCAATTGCCAACTTTTGGGCTGGCTGTGAAAGATGACGAAACACTTGACTCAAGCATTTCGTTTTTCAACGCCGAGCGCTCAAGCCTCGATGGAGACCTGCACTTCAGCATCACCGATGTTCAAGTTCACAAGGCGCTGGATTTTGCCGAAAATTCCAACGAATTTTGGCCAAACCGCGTGGCGTATAGTTTGAACGTTGAACCACCTGAATTGGGTACGGAGTTTGGCGGACCAGTGTATGATGCAATTTCATTGGACAGCCATACTGTTGCACTCAATACGCACATAGAACAGCTTGCGGCGCGCGAAGAGCTGCTCAATTTCAACCCGCCTCCGGCCATGACGCAAATCAGTTTTGACGTTTATGCAAGTGCGATGACATTGAGTTACAACTGACGTTCAGGCCCTTTGTTGTGGCGTATTGCAAACACTCCGCCCACGGACGAATGCTTGATGAAGGCGCTGGATATTGAGTTGACGGCGAAGATTCCGGATGCGGCTTGAAACATACCAACGGTTCCCGCTCTTAACTCATCTCATACCGTCATGGCCCGCTTCAGGCGGGCCATGACGTCTCTTGTGGGAGAGGTTGTGAATCAATCAAAACTTAACACACATAATATCACCCCAAACATCCGTCATTCCAAACGCGAGTGCACACCGGCGAAAGCCGGTGGGAACGAGTGATTTGAAACCCCGCTTCCTGTGAGCGAGGGGAAAAGCGGGGTTCCAAATCGGCCACTCCGCTCACGCTACGCGACCGTTTGGAATGACGTGGTAGAATGGAATGAAATCTTGAGGTGAGTTAAATGCACTGTCACTGTAATTACCCGTAATTCCTTAAGGTTAGTAAAATGCACTGTCACCGTAATTACCGTAATTATGTCACCGTAATTATGTCACCGTAATTATCGTGTCCCACTTATGGGGTGCAGTCCAGTACCCTTTCTTTAAATTAAAAAGTTGCTCATCACTGGCTTGGATAATCCTGCGTTTACGCTAACGGCGGCCACCAAAAGCAATCCACCTGCCGACAAGGAACAACCCTAAAATAAGTGCACCAATTAGATTTATTCCGATAAGGGCGGCGGTAGCCATAATCAAGGACTTTAAGATGTCGTAAGGTTTTCGCCAAAGCAATTTCGCATAAGTATCTTCGCCTTTACGAGTCGAGTAAATTTCACTTGCATTTACGAAGAATGTCTTTCCATCTGTACCCGGCCCACAGATCGACGCAACATCAACGTTGCCAAACTCATTTGTATTTCGAGTTAACCAATCGTCTGAAACTTTTGCCGCACACTCCATACGCATCTTGTTTCGAACATAATCCGACTTCTCAGCCTCCCAATCCCTGAAGGTTTGGTAAGCATCAAACAGGCCACAGCCAACCCCTGCCACTATCGAAAGGCGAAATATAAAGGCGAGAAACTTACGTGAACTCGTCCTGCAGATTTTATCTTCCGGCGTCATATCTAATTCCATGCCTTGCACATACCTTGAACTTGAGATTGCAGAAATTTGCCGCCATCGAATGGAGTAAGTGTGTGGCGGCTGTGAACAGCCGAGCCGCTCGGAAGCATAATTGTAGTCAATTGAGCTGCGCCAGTGAGCAACGGCTCAATGAAAGAAACTGCGTCACTTCCCTGCAATACCCAAACTGTCGCCGTCCCACTGTTGCCAATCATGACTCCGTTCTGTGAGTCGCGCTCATATACGAAAGTAAAGGCTTCCTCGAAACCTGGGAAATTGCACCGCCAACTCAAATTTGCAGCGCTCCCATTTGACGAAAACATCACTACCGCAATCAGCAATACGGGAAATAACTTGAACGGTTGCATGCAGTTATACCTCCAAAAAACTTTTGAAAATTTCGGGGACACTCCACATTTTATCCCACCCTCACAACACCACCCCATTCCGTCCCGCAAACTCCATCAAATCCCCGCGCAATGAATGTGCTGGCCCGCGCATCAGTGGCTCCATAAAAGCCCACAACTTTTTCTGATCCAGTGTGCGGATCATCGATTTGACTGGGCCTATGCCGGAGGGGACTAAGCTCAACGACGTCATACCGATGCCGACGAGGCCCATGGCTTCGAGGGGGCGGCCGCCGAGTTCTCCGCAGAGCGTGACCTTTTTGTTGTGCTGTTGGCCCTTCTCGACGATCATGCGCATGGCGCTTAAGGCTGAGGGACTCAACGGATCATAGCGGCCTGAGAGTTTTGGATTCTGGCGGTCGGAGGCGAAGAGGAATTGCACGAGGTCGTTGGAACCGATGGAGGCAAAGTCAACCAGTGGCAAGAGTTGATCGAGCTGCCAGATCAGCGATGGGATTTCGATCATCACGCCAATTTCAAGCGACTTCGGCAATTGGTGCCCACGTGCCGCGAGATAGGCTTTTTCCTTCATGACGGCCGCCTTTGCCATCACGAATTCTGAGACATCGGCGATCATCGGGAACATGACTTTCATGTCATGCCCTGCACCCGCCATCATCATGGCGCGTACTTGCAGGCGGAGCAGACCGGGCCGCTCCATCGACATGCGAATGGAGCGCCAGCCCATGGCCGGGTTTTCTTCTTTGGGTTGGCGCAAGTATGGCAGAATTTTATCAGCGCCAATATCCAGCGTGCGGAAGACAATGGGTTTGCCCTGTGCTTGCTCGATTACCTGTTGGTAGTGCTTGATCTGGGCGGTGAGACGGGGAAAACGATGCGCCAACATGAACTGCAATTCGGTGCGATAAAGCCCCACACCATCAGCGCCTGATTCATGCAGGTGTGGCATATCCACAATCAAACCCGCATTGATATTGAGACTGACAGTAACGCCATCTTTGGTGATGGAAGGCAGATCTTTGAGCTCAGCAAAGCGCGCTTGCTTCTTGGCATAGAAGCGCACTTTCTCGGCATAGGCTTTTTGCAAGTCCTGTGAGGGGCGCACAAAAATTTCGCCCGTCGAACCGTCAACGATGATCTCATCATCAGGGTCGATGAGGTCGACAATGCCATTCGCTTGCCCAATCGCGGGTATGCCAAGGGCGCGCGCCACAATCGCCACATGACTGGTCCTGCCCGCTTCTTCCAGAATGACGCCGCGCAATTTGGTGCGGTCATAATCGAGGAGTTCCGCAGGGCCCATGTTGCGGGCCACGACAATGGCGTTTTTGGGCAAGTCGGTGCGTGAGGCCGTGGCTGCGGCACCCGTCAGTATACGGAGCAATCTGTTGGACAGGTCGTCCAGATCATGCATGCGTTCGCGCAAATATGGATCATGCATACGCTGCATGCGCGCACGATTGTCGTTCTGCACGCGCTCGACCGCAGCTTCTGCCGTGAGGCCGGAATGCACCGCTTCTTTCAACCGGTTCACCCAACCCTTGTCATGGGCAAACATTCGAATGGTTTCGAGCACATCGGAATAATCATTCGACGGACCAACATCGCTGTCGTCCAACAGCTCATCCACCTGCGCCCGCAATTGGTCAACCGCTGCCGTCAGGCGCTGTTCTTCTTCTGGAATATTCTCGGCAATGAGATTATGAATTTCAACACGTGGCTCGTGCAGCACCACAAAGCCAAGCGCAATGCCTTCCGCCAAACTGTCGGCTGATATATGATGACTGCGGATGTGCGCGACGTCGATGGCGACTTCCCGCGCCACTTCTTTCAACTCGCCCGAGGCAATGATTTCCGCCAGCACCATGGCTGTGGTTTGAAGCGCTTCTTCTTCGTCCTCAGGGTAATGACGTTGCGTGCGGTTTTGCACCACGAGCACGCCGATGACCGAGCCACCCCGCATGATCGGCACACCGAGGAAGGACTGGTAAATCTCTTCACCGGTTTCAGGCAGATATTTAAATGAGGGGTGATGTTGCGCGTCAGAGAGATTGAGCCCGATGGCCTGATCGGCAATCAAACCCACCAAGCCTTCGCCCACTTTCAAAACTGATTTATGAACAGCCGCCGCGTTCAAACCTTCGGTGGCATAAAGCTCCAGCACCTGGCCTGCCCGCATGACATAGATCGAACACACCTCAGCCACCATGTTATTGGCGATGAGGCCGACGATTTTATCGAGTTTTACCTGGGCCGTCTCCGGCTCCGCCATCACCTGCCGGAGCCTTCGGAGGAGGACACGCGGGCCAAGTGCGAGGCTTGCCATGACGGGTGTCCTTAGGGGGTAAGGCGTTTTTTGAGTTTAAAAAATACAACCCCAAACGCCGTCATCCCGGCGAAGGCCGGGACGAGGCTAAATCCATCCACCGGGCTTTGAGCAAAGCCTGATCCCGGCCTTCGCCGGGATGACGGGATATAGGGGGTGTGTGCGTCCATCCCTACTTCTTGTCCAATCCGTAAGCCGTATGCAAGGCCCGAACGGCTAATTCTGTATAAGCTTCGTCGATCAGTACAGACACTTTAATTTCAGAAGTCGTGA
>JAYUQS010000070.1:0-14453 GCA_043756645.1 Hyphomicrobiales bacterium
CCAAAAAACCGTGCACCCTCATCAAGGGAAAAACCTGCAAGCTGTGTTGCTTCAAGATAAGCAGAAGTTTTATCGGCCTGCTTGATCGCATCAACCAGACTTTGCGGCAGTTGCGAAACCAATCCAAAGCGCAGATGAATTGCCGACAGCAGCCGGTTTTCAAACTGCTTATAATCCACGCCCAGCGCCGCTTTGAAAGGCGAAATCATATCTCCGACAACATATTCAGGTGCATCATGCAGCAAGGCCGCCAGTCTTTCGGCTTGCGTTGCAAAAGGGTTGGCATGCGCAAAAAGCTTGGTCACCAATACGCAATGTTGCGCCACAGAAAAAGCATGGTCGCCCTTGGTCTGCCCGTTCCACCGCGCCACGCGGGCCAGTCCATGGGCAATATCTTCGATTTCAATATCGAGTGGTGAAGGATCAAGCAAATCCAGTCGCCGCCCTGACAACATGCGTTGCCAAGCCCGCTTCGACTTTTCTTCGACCATCAACGGCGCTCCGATTTTTGAACGGCTTGGTGCCGATGACAATCTACCAAGTGATCATTGATCAGACCACAAGCCTGCATGAAGGCATAAACAATTGTCGGCCCACAAAACTTAAATCCACGCTGTTTCAAATCTCTCGAAATTTTCTCCGTCAAAACGGTTTTGCCGGGCACCTGTTTAAACGAAGTAAAGTTGTTCTGCAGTGGTTTACCATCGACAAAATCCCAAAGATATTTTGAGAAATCATCCATTGATAAAAAGGCTTTGGCGCTTTCAACCGTTCCTACAATTTTCATACGATTGCGCACGATGCCGGTATCCTGCATCAGACTTTCAATTTTGACAGCGTCATACCCAGCAATTACCTCAGGCCTGAAGCCATCAAAAGCGATACGAAAATTTTCGCGTTTGCGCAAAATCGTAATCCACGAAAGGCCAGCTTGAAAACCATCGAGAATAAGCTTCTCCCAAAGCGCCCGCGCATCATATTCAGGCACGCCCCAATCCGTATCATGATAGTGGACATAAAGCGGATCAGTGCCGCACCACCCGCACCGGCAAATGCCATCTTCATGCTTCACGGACGTCATCGCACCACCTCAGGAATCACCACATCGAACTTTGCCCAGTGAGGTTTTTGCACAGAAAGCCTGACACCAGTTGTTTTCAGCGTTTCGGTAATCGTCGCTAACCGGTCTAGCCGGAGCAAGGCAAGGCCGTCACCAGCCTGTGAAGACAACATCGTTCCAATCCGTATTTCACCACTCACGATATCAGAACCATGCTGGACCACACCTTGAAAACTGACAGGTAAAATCCGGTTACGCGTTGTGTGGCGGTGGCGTGTGCGGGAAACGACCTCCTGACCGACATAGCAACCTTTGTCGAAACTCACGCCGTTAAGCTGATCTAAATTGGCCTCATGCACAAACATTTCACCGATGCCAATATCAGCATCAGAATCCGCGAGGCCCAACCGCAACCGGGCAGAGGCATAACCTTCGCCGACGGCAAAATCTCCGGCGCTTACAATGGTGCGATAACCAATCATCGGCGTTCGGGGATCAACATAACCAACACCAGATAGATCCTTGCCCGATGACACCGCAACAGCCTTTGTCGGATCAATCGCAATCTCCAATTTAGCGCGCAATCGATACATCATGAGCCGCTTCAACAATTCCGCTGCTTGCAACTTGGCCACATCCAAACAAATCACGTCACCATCTGGTACAACAAACACATCATGTAAAATTTTCCCCTGTGGCGTCAGCAATGCGGCATAGGCAGGCGTGCGATGTGTCAAATCCGTCGTCAATAAATTGTGCAAAAATGCCAACGACCCTTCACCCGCAATCCGGATTACGGTTCTATTGTCCAAAAGCTGTGGAGAAAAATCTGTTGTCATCATCACTGTTGCACTTGCCATTGCCACCATTTAGTCAGTGTTGCAGCCGCTAGCAAGAAAGGCCTTTGAACCCGATGTCCCGCCACGTTGATTTGATCCTGAAATCCGGAACCGTTGTCAATCAAGACGGAACCGGTTTACGTGATATTGCGGTCGATAATGGTAAAATCATAGCCATTGGCGATATGTCGGGCTTTTCACCCCGCGAAATACGAGACTGCCGCAACCTCCATATTTTGCCGGGGGTCATTGACAGTCAAGTGCATTTCCGTGAACCCGGCATCGAACATAAAGAAGACTTGGAAACCGGTTCCCGCGCTGCCGTTATGGGTGGCGTAACAGGTGTCTTCGAAATGCCCAATACCAAACCCACGACAACCACCGCTGCCACACTCGCCGACAAAGTAGCACGCGCCAAAAACCGCATGTATTGCGATTTCGCCTTTTATGCAGGCGGCACAAAAGAAACCGTGGGCGATATTTCCAATCTCGAAAAACTGGAAGGTTCAGCGGGCATTAAGGTTTTTGCAGGCTCTTCAACCGGTGACTTGTTGGTTGAAGATGACACGGGCTTGGACGCCATCATCTCCCGTATCTCCCGCCGCGCCGCCTTTCATTCCGAAGACGAAGTGCGCTTGCGCGCCCGCACCTCGTTTCAAGTCGCAGGTGACGCCGCAAGCCATCCTGTCTGGCGCGACGAAGAGGCAGCACGCCTCTGCACCGAACGTTTGCTGCGCATTGCACGCAAGCACGGGAAGCGCATACACGTTCTGCATATTTCAGCCGCTGAAGAACTACCGCTGCTGGCGGCCAACCGCGACATTGCAACAGTTGAAGTAACGCCGCACCATCTCACGCTCAGTGCTGACGACTACGCGCGTCTTGGCACAAAACTGCAAATGAACCCGCCGGTGCGCGAGGCCCGACATCGCAAGGCGCTTTGGGCGGCAATCAATTCTGGTTTGGTTGATGTATTGGGTTCTGACCATGCACCCCATACGCTGGAAGAAAAAGCCAAGCCTTATCCTCAATCACCTTCCGGCATGACTGGCGTGCAAACATTGGTGCCGATGATGTTAAACCATGTAAACGCCGGGAAGCTGACCTTGGAGCGTTTCGTAGATCTCACCTCACATGGCCCACAGCGCATTTTTGGAATTTCAGAAAAGGGCCGTATCATGGAAGGTTATGACGCCGACTTCACCATTATCGATATGAGCCGCTCCGAAACCATCACGAATAAATGGATCGAAAGTCGCAGCCAATGGACGCCTTACGATGGGGTCAAGGTGAAAGGTTGGCCTGTCGGCACGATCATCCGTGGACGGACGGTTATGTGGTCCGGTGAAATTCTCGCCCCCGCTCAGGGACAACCTATCCGCTTTCTCGAAGCATTGAATGCAGGAGTTTCCATATGACAAGTTTCAAGGCACTGTTGGTATCCAAGACTGACGACGGCCAAAAAATTGAATTTGCGAATCTGAATGAAGCTGACCTGATGGAGGGCGATGTCACAATCAAAGTTGAGCACTCTTCAGTGAACTACAAAGACGGCCTCGCCATTACTGGCAAAGCCCCAATCATCCGGCGCTATCCCTTAATTCCGGGCATTGATCTTGCGGGCACCGTCATCACCTCCAACCATGCCGATTATAAAACTGGAGACAAAGTGGTGCTCGGTGGCTGGGGTGTGGGTGAAGGCCATCATGGTGGCTACGCTGAAATGGCACGCGTGAAAGGTGATTGGCTTGTGCCATTGCCAAAAGGATTGACCACATCACAAGCCATGGCCATTGGCGTTGCAGGTTACACAGCCATGTTGTGTGTCATGGCGCTGGAAGAGCAGGGCATAACGCCCGCTCACGGCGAAATTGTTGTGACGGGTGCCGCAGGTGGTGTGGGGTCAGTGTCACTCGTACTGCTGTCTAAACTTGGTTTCAAAGCTGTGGCTTCTACGGGTCGCATGGAAGAAGAATCCTTTCTCAAATCACTGGGTGCAAATTCGGTGATTGATCGCAATGAGTTCAACACACCCGTTAAGCCTTTGGCCAAACCACGTTGGGCCGGTGCCATTGACTCTGTTGGCTCTACGACACTCGCCAACATCATCTCTCAAATCTATCCAGAAGGTGCTGTCGCAGCCTGCGGTTTGGCCCAAGGCATGGATCTGCCAACATCAGTAGCGCCCTTTATTTTGCGTGGCGTCCGTCTGATCGGTGTGAACTCGGTGACAACACCACTTCCACGCCGCAAGCAAGCTTGGGATCGCCTGGTGCAAGACCTTGATTTGAAAAAATTGGCCGCACTTACAACCCATATTAAGTTGGAAGACGTGCCCGCAATTGCCGCAGACATCGTGCAAGGCAAAGTGCGGGGCCGCGTGGTGGTGGATATCTGATGTTGAAGATAGTCAAAGGCGGTCTGGATGACTCTCAAGTTCTCGCCATGTTGCGTTTCCATTATGATACCAACATTTCTGTAACACCGCCTGGTTCTGTTCATGTCTTTGATGTCTCTCGCCTGAAACAACCCGATGTGTTTTTCTGGTCAGCTTGGGACGGTGAAACGTTGACGGGTGTTGGCGCTTTGAAACGCATGAACGCCAATGATGGCGAAGTGAAATCCATGCACACCCTGAAAACAGCGCGTCGGTCCGGCACCGGCTCTGCTTTACTGCAACACATCATGAATGAAGCGAAAATAATGGGCCTGACCCAGCTTTGGCTCGAAACAGGATCGTTTGATTACTTCGCACCGGCGCGAGCACTCTATGCCCGGCATGGTTTTGTCGAATGTGGTCCCTATGAAGGTTATCAACCCGACGTCAACAGCACCTTTATGACGAAGGTGATTTAACTCAAAACCGCACAGTCAATAAACCACCATCCGCTTGAATGGCTTGCCCTGACGTGTAAGGCAGCAATCCATCGGCCAGCGTTACAGCGATCTGCCCGATGTCCTCAGGTGATCCGAAACGTTTGATTGTCGTCAAACCACCCTCAATCAATGCATCGTACTTGGCTTTCACGGGTGCCGTCATGTCCGTTTCGATCAACCCAGGCTGTATTTCGTAAACACCAATATCTTCATCGCTCAGCCGTGCTGCAAAAAGTTTAGACATCATTGATGCCGCCGTTTTTGACATGCAATACTCTCCACGCGCAATCGAAACGGCTGATACATTTGACGATGTGATGGTAATAATACTGCGGTGGCATTGTGTCATGGTTTCACGCATGCGACGCGCAAAAGCTTGGGTCAAAAAGAATGTTCCCCGCGCATTCACATTCATGCAGCGATCAAAGCTTTCGGGTGTTACATTAAGCAAATCCCCTCGGGACATTACCGAAACACCGGCATTGTTTACAAGAGTAGTCAAAGGACCAAGTGCGGCTTCGGCTTTGGCAATCAGCTCCGCATGCGTGGCGAGGTCCGAAATATCTGACTGTATCGCAACAGTTTTCAATCCCATATCCGCAATTTGCTGAGCCACAGCCTGAAGTTCTGCGCCATCTTCCAGATCGGCCACGGCGACATCATAATTGGCTTTCGCCATGGCCAACGCAATGGCCTTCCCAATGCCACGTCGTGCTCCCGTCACCAAAACCTGGCCCATGTCTACCACTCCATAAATAACTATTTGGTTATTTATATTCCGTCATCAACGACATGACAAGGCCACGTTGCCGAAAACACCTAAAAACCCGTCGCCCGCCGCCGTTGCCAACACGCAAAATTTAGACGACACTGATATTCAATTTGGATGAAGAGAAAACATGGGCAAACTGACCACTCACGTTCTTGATACGGCTTTGGGAAAACCAGCCAAAGGACTGGTGATAGACGTTTATCAGGCTGGAACATTGTTGCGCAGCATCACCACAAATGCTGATGGCCGCGTTGATGCGCCATTGCTTGAAGGCGACGCGTTGAAAGTCGGGCAATATGAACTCCGTTTCCATGCCGGTGACTACTTGCGCAAAACCACAGTTGGCTTGGTCGAACCACTGTTTCTCGACATCATTCCCATCAGCTTTGGAATCTCCAGCGCGGACCAGAACTACCACGTGCCGTTACTGCTTTCGCCCTTCGGCTATTCCACTTATCGCGGAAGTTAACAATGCAGGATCACATCAGTTTTTTGCGCCGTGGAAAAATTGTAAAATTGCGTCCAAGCAGCCCAACGCAAACTGTTTTGGACTATTTGCGTTTGGATGAAAAATCCAAAGGCACCAAAGAAGGTTGCAATGAAGGAGACTGCGGTGCCTGCTCTGTTGCAATAGGCCGCGTTAAAAATGATGAGTTGATTTATGAACCGGCCAATGCCTGCATTCTGTTGATAGGCCAACTACACGGCTGTGAATTGGTGACCGTGGATGATTTAGCGCGTGATGGTGTTTTGCATCCCGTACAAGCCGCAATGGTCAAACACCACGCGTCGCAATGTGGTTTTTGCACACCGGGTTTCGTCATGGCGCTTTTCACACTTTACCATGACGGCAAGGCCCCGACACGCCAAGGCATTGTTGATCACATTGCAGGTAATCTCTGTCGTTGTACAGGCTATCGTCCCATTATAGATGCGGCCGCCGAGGCCTGCACCGGTAACGCTTTAGACCATTGGGCCCATGCAAGTGACGACACCAAAAAACAATTGCTTGCATTGAACGCAATCGAGGATGTTCACATAATGTGTGATGACGGCTTCATCGCAATTCCTGCTTTGTCCAATTCACTTGCACAAATCGCAGCCCGACATCCTGACGCCACAATAGTGAGTGGAGCAACTGATGTGGGTTTGTGGGTAACAAAGCAAATGCGCGTGCTCCCCAAAATTATACACACATTCAATGTGGAGGAATTGCATCGTATTGAAGCAGACATTGACAACCTGCATATTGGCGCTGCCGCCACATATGCCGAAGCTTTTGATGCATTGGGTTCTATCGATCCAGACGTGAGCGAAGTTTTGCGTCGCTTAGGTTCAAGACACGTCCGTGCCACCGGCACCATCGGCGGTAATATTGCAAATGGTTCTCCCATCGGCGACATGCCCCCGCTTCTCATCGCGTTGGGAGCAAAGCTGCATCTGCGTCATGGCGAAAAAAACCGCAGCATGCCGTTGGAAAATTTCTTCATCTCTTACGGCAAGCAAGATCGCGCAGCGGGTGAATTGGTGTGGGGCATTACGGTTCCAAAGCTCATTCAAAATGAAACCTTCCGCGCTTACAAAATTTCCAAACGCTTTGATCAAGATATTTCTGCACTGATGTTTGCGTTGAAAATAAAATGCGATGGTAAACATATCACGCAAGCCCGCTTAGCCATGGGCGGTATGGCAGCCACGCCTAAACGTGCGTCGAACACCGAAGCGGCGCTTCTCAATGTCGACCTCACAAACGATGCAACATGGAAGATTGCGTTTGAAGCACTCGCAGTTGATTTCCAGCCGATCTCGGATATGCGGGCTTCTGCGAAATATCGTATCGAAACCGCACAAGCATTGCTGCACAAATCACTCGTGGAAATTACCAGTGGAGAAAGTGCCCGCATCATCAGTCGCGTTGAGGTTGCGGCATGAAAACGGCTGTTGTCGGAAAACCCTTAATGCATGACTCAGCGGATTTGCACGTATCCGGTACCGCCACTTACATTGACGACATGAGAGAACCCGAAGGCACACTGCACGTTGCTCCAGGCTATGCCAAAGACGGCACCAAAGGAAAAATTTTATCCGTTGACTTGGACGCTGTACGCAGTGCACCCGGTGTTGTTGCAGTTCTCACAGCCAAGGATATTCCAAGCGTCAATGACTGCAGCCCCGCCTTGGGCGATGATCCTATTTTTGCAGAAAATGAAATTGCTTTTCATGGCCAGGTTGTTTTCGCAGTTGTTGCTAAAACACGCGATGCAGCCCGTCGCGCCGCTCGACTCGCAAAAATAGAAGTCGAAAATCAAATCCCGGCCATCAGCACAAAAGATGCCATCGATATGGGCACAGCCGATGTTGTTCCGCCCTATGGCTTCAAACGCAAAGACGTTGAGAAAGCGATTGCAGCTGCTCTGTACAAAATCGAAGAAAATTTACACATCGGGGGGCAAGAACACTTCTATTTGGAAGGCCAAGTCAGTCTTGCTATTCCCGATGAACAAGGCGGCATGACTGTTCATTGCTCCACGCAGCACCCCACCGAAGTGCAGCACATCATTGCCAAAATGCTGGGCGTCATGGATGCCAAGATCACTTGCGAATGCCGTCGTATGGGGGGTGGTTTCGGCGGCAAGGAATCACAAGCCGCGCAATGGGCGGCACTCGCCGCATTGGCGGCCCATGTCACTGGACGTCCGGCAAAGTGTCGCCTGGACCGTGACGACGACATGATCATGACCGGCAAACGCCATGACATGCACGTCACCTATAAAGCGGGCTTCAACACCAAAGGTGTTTTGCAGGGTGTGGATGCAGAGTTCTTGTCACGCTGCGGTTATTCGGCTGACTTAAGCCAAGGTGTGAACGACCGCACGTTATTTCATGCTGACAATGCTTATTTTTATCCCGCACTTGATTTGCGCTCACGTCGCCTGCGCACCAACACCGTGTCGAACACCGCCTTTCGCGGCTTTGGTGGCCCGCAAGGCATGTTATTTGCCGAATGCATGATGAGCAGTATTGCTGCAAAGCTGAAGCTTGACCCGCTTGATGTGCGCAAAGCTAATTTCTACACGAAGACGCGCAACATCACACCCTTCACGCAGAAAATCGAAGACACCACTTTGCATGATCTGGTGGGGCAACTCGAAACGACCTCAGACTATTATGCGCGCCGCAAAACCATCACAGCCTTCAATGCCAAGAACCGCATTCTCCAAAAAGGACTCGCTCTCACGCCGGTGAAATTTGGCATCTCATTCACACTCAAACATATGAACCAGGCAGGCGCACTTGTGCATGTTTACACCGATGGTTCAGTGCAGCTGAATCATGGTGGCACGGAAATGGGGCAAGGGCTTTATGTGAAGGTGGCACAAGTCGTGGCTGAAGTCTTCGGCATCGTTTTGGAACGCCTACGCATAACGGCCACATCAACCGGCAAAGTGCCCAACACCTCGCCGACTGCCGCCTCTTCGGGGGCTGATCTGAATGGAATGGCTGCCAAGGCCGCTGCCGACATCATCAAGTCGCGCATGTTGGTACAGGCGGCAAAAATCTTGAAGGTGCCCAAATCCAAAATAACATTCGCTGATGGAAAAGTGTGTGCAGGTAAAAAATCGATCAGTTTTGCTGTGCTTGCAAAAGCCTGCCATGCCAACCGTGTTTCACTTTCGTCCACAGGTTTCTACGCAACACCCAAACTCACTTGGGATCGTGCCAGTGCAAAAGGCCGCCCGTTCCTTTACTTTGCATATGGTGCAGCCTGCGCCGAGGTTACCATCGACACTTTTACAGGAGAAATGAAAGTCGACCGCGTTGACATTCTCCACGATGTCGGAAAATCGTTGAACCCCGCCATTGATATGGGACAAGTTGAGGGAGCTTTCGTGCAAGGTTTGGGTTGGCTTACCACCGAGGAGTTGGTGTATGACGACAAAGGCAAACTGCGCACACACGCGCCTTCGACCTACAAGATTCCTTGTGCGTCGGATGTGCCGGCAGATTTTCGCGTGAAACTTTATGAATCGAAAGGCAACAGCGAAGACACGATCTTCCGTTCAAAAGCCGTGGGTGAGCCACCTTTGATGCTTGGCATTTCAGTTTGGGCCGCGATTTTTGACGCAATCGCGAATTTGAAGCCCGGTGAAGTGCCGCCGCTCCATGCACCGGCCACCCCGGAAAACATCATGCTTGCTGTAAAGGCCATGCGCACATGAACCGCTGGCAAACGCTCGCTTCCGCCGTAAAAATGCATGGTCCCTGCGCATTAGTCAGTGTACAGAGCACCAAAGGTTCAACCCCCCGTGACGTTGACGCTTGGATGATCGTCACCCCGAATGGGTTTCATGGCTCAATTGGTGGCGGCACTGTGGAATGGAAAGCGATGGCCGAGGCTCAATCCATGTTGAGTAAAAACATTCAGCAACGCGTACTTGATTTTGCGTTAGGGCCAGACCTTGGTCAATGTTGTGGTGGCCACATGCAAATTGCAATAAATCTTTATGATGAAAACGCGCTGCCTCGAATTGAAGAAAACCAATCCGAAGGGCGCAGGATTTATCTCTTTGGCGCTGGTCACGTTGGCCGCGCACTGGTCATGGCTTTGGCGCCTTTGCCATTTCAGGTGCTATGGATTGATCCGCGCCCCAATGCTTTTCCAAAAGCTTCACCTTCCAACGTGAATCTCATTCAGCCCGATGATCCAATGTCTTGTTTGGCCGACTCTCCACAAGGTTCACTTGCCTTTATTATGAGCCACTCCCACGCGCTTGACCTGGCAATTGTCGATGCTGCGCTCCGCAACGAAAATTTCAGCTATGTTGGCCTGATCGGCAGCGCCACCAAACGTGCACGTTTTGAGAAGCGATTGGCAGAGGCTGGCGTAGATCCGGTGCGCATCGCGGCGTTGATCTGTCCCATTGGCGTCGGGAGCATTGCGTCCAAACATCCAGCAGCAATTGCCGCCGCAGTTGCAGCGCAAGTGCTGCAACTGGATTCCGCTCACAACATCCAAAAGTTTGAAGTGCCGAATTTGAAATCAGGCAGGCGTTCTGTATGAGAAAAATCATTCGCGGCCAACTCGTCAGCTTCGGCAACGGGGTAATAGAGCATGTCGAAAAAGCTGCAGTTGTTGTTGAAAGCAATGGCCGAATTACGTGGCGTGGTGTCTTTGCAAATTTGCCCGATCAATATGTTGGCTTGCCATTGGATGACTATGGTCAAAACCTGTTGCTACCTGGCTTTATTGATGCGCACACTCATTTCCCACAATACCGTATGTTGGCGGCCCCTGCCAAAGACTTGCTGGAATGGTTGAACAAATACACATTTCCAGAAGAATCCCGTTACGCCGATGAAACCTTCGCAAAGGCTGCGGCTGAAATTTTCTTAAGCAGACTCTTTGCGCACGGTACAACCTCAGCACTGGCATTTTGTTCCGTACACCGACAATGTGTAGACGCGCTATTTTCTGCGGCAGAAAAATACAACATGGCGCTGATTACGGGCAAAACCATGATGGACCGCAACGCCATTCCCGTTGTGCAGGACACAGCAGAGCAGGGTGCGCGAGAATCTGAAGCTCTATATCATAAGTGGCATGGCCAGAAACGGTTGCGCTACGCGGTAACCCCACGCTTTGCCGTCACGTCAAGCGAAGCACAACTTGCCGCCGCCGGAGAGTTATTGAAGTCTTTGCCCAATGTGCTGATGCAAACTCACATTTCAGAAAGTGCGGGTGAGATTGCATTGGTCAAGCAGCTCTTTCCCAACGCCGTTGATTATACTGATGTTTACGATCAATTCGGCTTATTGTCTGATCGCAGCTTGTTGGCACACGGCATTCACCTTTCTGATCGTGAATGCCAACGACTATCAGAGTCTGGTTCGACGATTGTACATTGCCCGACGTCTAACGCCTTCCTTGGATCCGGCACCATGTCCATGCCTCATTTGCAAAAGCCAAACCGTCCGGTTCACCTTGGCGTGGCAACTGACATTGGCGGCGGCACCAGTTACTCAATGCTCGCAACTCTGAGTGAAAGCTACAAACTTCAAATGCTGGGTGGCTATAAACCAGGTGTTGCAGAACTGTTTCATCTCGCCACCCAAGGCAATGCTGATCGTTTGAAAATAGGCCATGAAACAGGAAGTCTTGACGTTGGAAAATTCGCCGACATTGTTGTGCTGAACCCTGAGGCAACGCCTGTTCTAAAATCACGACAGGAAGTATCTGGGTCGATTGAGGACGTATTATTTTCGTTGATGATGCTGGGTGATGACCGGGTTGTTTCTGCCACCTACGTTGCGGGGCAGCGCGTCGTTTAACCTACCTGCCCGCGGTGCCGCAAAAACTGGTCTGCTAAAACAATTGCCATCATGGCTTCACCAACCGGTACTGCGCGAATGCCAACACACGGATCATGTCGGCCTTTGGTGATGATGTCAGCATTCTCACCGGAATTTGTGACAGTCTCCCGTGTTTGCAAAATCGAACTTGTTGGCTTGATCGCCACGCGCACGACAATGTCTTGCCCGGTTGATATGCCACCCAAAATGCCACCGGCATGATTGGATTGAAATTGCACTTTGCCATCGACCATTCGCATCTCGTCCGCATTGTCTTCGCCCGACAAAGCAGCTGATGCAAAGCCCTCTCCGATTTCAACGCCTTTAACAGCATTGATGCTCATCATCGCCGAGGCCAATTCGGAATCCATTTTGGCATAAAGTGGTGCCCCCCAACCGGCAGGAACGCCTGAGGCTGTGACTTCAATGATGGCACCACACGATGAACCGGATTTGCGCACGCCGTCCAAATAGCCTTCCCAAGCCTTGGCCGCTTTTGCATCGGGACAGAAAAACGGGTTGTTGTCGATCTCAGCATCATCCCAATTCTGACGATCAATTGTGTGCGGCCCCATTTGCACCATGCAGCCGCGAATTTTCACGTGCGGCACAACCAGCCTCGCTACAGCACCAGCGGCCACGCGCGAAGCTGTTTCGCGGGCTGACGAGCGACCGCCACCGCGATAATCTCTGACGCCATATTTTGCATCATAAGTAAAATCCGCATGGCCGGGCCGATACTTGTCACGAATGTCAGAATAATCTTTTGAGCGTTGATCAGTATTTTCAATTTGCAGCAAAATCGGCGCACCCGTGGTCACCAAACCGTCAGTGCGTTCATCCTCAAATACGCCAGAGAGAATGCGGACTTTGTCGGCTTCCTGCCGTTGTGTTGTAAAGCGGTTCTGACCAGGTTTACGCTTGTCCAAAAACGACTGGATAAATTCGGCCGTAATTTTCAAACCCGGCGGGCAACCATCCACCAACGCGCCAATAGCAACGCCATGGCTTTCGCCAAAAGTGGAAACACGGAAGAGATGGCCGAATGTGTTGTGTGACATAACCCTGTGATTAGTCTGCCCTGCCGCCGCCGTCAAACCACTCAATGCAGCCGTCTTTGAGCGAGCAGAATTTACCCTGAGGAGTTGGCAAGTTTACCAGGTCCCGTGGGCCTAAGCCCGTTATTGATCCCATCAAACAACGGCCCACAGCACCGTGGGAGATGACGAGGGTTGGGCGGGTAAGGGAGCTCCTCCAGTGGTTGACACGTGCAACACCGTCTTCATAACTCTCACCACCTTCCGGTCGCCAGAAAAACCGGGACTCGGAGTCAGCGGGGTAAATCGGAGAAGCTTTGAGTTCCCAAAAAGGTTTGCCCTCCCAAATGCCAAACTCCAATTCGCGTACGCGCTTGTCGGTTGTTGGGTCAGTGCGGTTGAGCGCTTTCAAAATGTACTCTGACGTTTGCTGCGCGCGCCGTTGGGGGCTGACGATGATTTGATAGTCCGTCCACGGAATATCTTGCTGCGCCAACAAAGCCCCAACATGCTTTGCCTGCGTGTGGCCGGTCTCATTCAAGTCCGTATCAACCGAACCTTGAATGAGGCCGTTTTTATTCCAATCAGTTTCGCCGTGGCGAACGAAGATCAGCGCGTCAGGCTTCATCTTTGTTCAGCGTCATATCCGGTGCGGTTGGCACTTTCATGCCGACGACGTGATAACCAGAATCGACGTGATGAATTTCGCCGGTTACACCGCGTGAAAGATCAGACAGGAAATACATTCCAGCATCACCTACTTCCTCAATGGTCACAGTGCGGCGCAGGGGTGAGTTGTATTCATTCCATTTCAAAATATAACGGAAATCACTAATGCCAGAAGCAGCAAGTGTTTTAATCGGACCAGCAGAAATCGCGTTGACACGGATGTTTTTAACGCCCAGGTCAGCAGCCATATAGCGGATCGAACATTCAAGTGCAGCCTTGGCCACACCCATCACGTTGTAGTGCGGCATCCATTTTTCGGCGCCGTAATAAGTCAGCGTCAACATCGAGCCGCCATCGGTCATCAATTTCTCGGCGCGTTGAGCAACAGCCGTGAAGCTATAGCAAGAGATGAACATCGTTTTATTGAAGTTATCAGGAGAAGTATCGACATAGCGGCCTTGCAATTCGTCCTTGTTCGAAAAACCTATGGCGTGGACGATAAAATCCAACTTGCCCCATTTCTTTTCAATCTCAGCAAAAGTCGCATCAATCGAGGCCATATCAGCAACATCGCAAGGGAATTGAGCTTATCGACCGCAAAGATGACACGCACCTCGTTGTCACGATCCTCAAGGCTGTTGAGCTCGATCTGCTGACTGGCCAGATCGTCGGGGCGGTTGACGTTGCGCACCTTGCTTGGCGCAAAGTCGAGCCGGATTTCCCGGGCAAGATCCTCCGCGCTTAATGCGCCGTCTCGAAGCGCGGAACGCAAGGCATCACCGACCGTCTCACCGGGCGGCAGAGATGCCATAAGCGCCCACAGCCGATCCCCATCGAGCGCGGCGATC
>JAYUQS010000071.1:0-4964 GCA_043756645.1 Hyphomicrobiales bacterium
TAGGCCACTCACCGCACTTCTCGTGCGGTTCGCCGCCCCGGCAGACATGCCGGGGCGGTTTTCGTTTATTTAACTTGCCGCAAGGACCGAAAACCCGCATTTTCAACTCTTCATCGCTTAGTTGATTTGTTTTCAGGGATAATTGATGCGCCGCTCCATTTTGAAATCGCTTACATTTTCAGTTGCCTTGTTGTTGGCCACCACAGCTTGGGCCAGCACGGGGGAAGCCTCGCGTTCGTTGTCCGGCAATTATTTGGCTGCACAGGTTGCTGCTGATGCCAAAGATACCGACATCGCCGCCCAATATTTTGCTGATGCCCTCAAGCTAGACCCCGGCAATGCGCAGATGACGGAACGCCTGTTCCAGCTGCATGTGACGTCTGGTCAATTGGCAGAAGCAGAAAACCTGGCTGAAGAAGTTTTGAACTTCAACAGCCAACACCGTTTGGCGCGTATGGTTTTGGGATTGAAAGATTTACGCAACGGCAAGACCGAAGACGCCCGCACGCATTTTATTGAATCCGCTTATACGCCCGTAGGCGAGCTAACGTCCGCCTTGCTCTCCGCTTGGTCTTATGCAGTGGACGGTTCACTCAATGCTGCTTTGACTGAATTGGACAAGTTAAGCTCCAATGAGTCTTTCGCCAATTTCAAATCATTTCATACCGCACTGATTGCCGATGTGTTGGCATCAGATGTGCGTGCTGATGCGGCTTACAAAACCGCTTATGCTGAGGCGGGCACCAGTTTGCGCGTAACGCAAGCCTATGGCAATTTTTTGGAACGAAAAGGCCGCGCCAAAGAAGCGCAAGACGTTTACCGCACATTCCTTGCTGGAAGTGAAGGCAATCAATTGGTCAATGAAGCTTTGGCGCGTTCTGAAAAGGGTGGAGTGCCAAAAGCATTTGTTTCAACAGCAACAACAGGTGCGGGAGAAGCTTTGTTTTCGCTGGCCGCTGCCATGAACGACGAACAAAGCATCGACGTGGCACAGATTTATGCGCAACTGGCGCTGGCGATGACCGCTGACAAGCCTGTGACCCTGACTTTACTGGGCGATATTCAGGCGGGAACGCGGAATTATCAGGCTGCTATCGATACCTATGATGCTGTCGCCAATGATTCTGTTTTGCGCAGCAATGCTGAAACTGAAATCGCAATCAATTTGCAACGCTTGGAAAAACCGGCTGAAGCTGAGCAGCGTTTGCGTGCCGTGGTGGCACGGGAGCCAAAAAACTACGATGTGTTGGTAACGCTCGGAAATCTTCTGCGCAACAATGAAAATTACAAAGATGCAGAAGCTATATATTCGCAAGCCTTGGCCTTGTTGGAAAAACCTGAACGTCAGCATTGGAGTGTGTTCTATTACCGCGGCATTTCGCGGGAACGTTTGAAAACGTGGCCTTTGGCTGAAGCTGACTTCCGCAAGGCGCTGGAACTTTCGCCCGATGAATCATCGGTGCTGAACTATCTCGGCTATTCGCTGGTGGATATGAACCAGAAGCTCGACGAAGCCATCAACATGATCAAGAAGGCTGTCGAGGCCAAGCCCAATGACGGATATATTGTTGATAGTTTGGGCTGGGCCTTTTTCCAACTGGGTGATTTTGATGAAGCGGTGATGCATTTGGAGCGTGCGGTAGATTTGCGTGCTGGTGATCCTATCATCTCAGAACATCTTGGTGATGCTTATTGGCGGGTGGAGCGGAAGCTTGAGGCGAAGTTCCAATGGCAACATGCCAAGGACAATAAACCTGAACCTGAAGACTTAAAGCGCATCGAAGATAAATTGCTGCGCGGCATGCTTGAACTACCTGCACCCGTGAAGCCTGCTGACAATAGCAAGACTGACGGCAACAACGGTTGATGCGCGTCAGGGAATTTGCTCCAGCTAAAGTAAATTTGGCTTTGCATGTTTTGGGGCGCCGGGCGGATGGTTATCATGAGCTGGACTCTGTGGTTGGCTTTGCATCGGTTGGTGATCAGCTGGATTTGGAATTGGCGGATCAAACCTCTTTGATGGTTGACGGGCCGTTTGCTGCCGATGTTCCGCTGACTGCTGATAACTTGGTTTTGAAAGCGCATGCTGCACTTTTTCATGTGGCGCAGGTGCCAGCTGTTGCAATGCGGCTGACAAAAAATCTACCTGTTGCCTCTGGCATTGGCGGAGGATCGGCCGATGCGGCGGCGGCTTTAAGAGGGATTATGCGCGTTGCTGATCTTCGGCTTGCCAACGATGTTCTGCAGAGTATTGCGCTGTCGTTGGGTGCGGATGTTCCGGTGTGTCTGCATGGTAGAATTTGCCGGATGCGGGGTGTTGGTGAGGTGATTACGCCTGTGGATCGTTTGCCTGGCACGGCCATCGTGTTGGTCAATCCTTTGAAGGCTTGCGGAACGGCGGAGGTGTTTTGCAAGATGGGGTTAAAGGCGGGGGACCAGTTTGGATCATTGCTTGATGTATTGGCACCGCAGGGCTGGCGCAATGATATGACCGAAGCTGCGGTTGCGGTACTTCCGGTGATCGCAGATGTATTGGCTGCTTTGCGACGGCTTGCGCCCCATGCCCCTGTTCGGATGTCAGGCTCTGGTGCAACGTGTTTTGCTTTGTTTGATCACTTGGATGATGCAGAAGCCATACGCCTCCAGTTGCAGTCTCAACATGATGACTGGTGGTGCGCATCGGCGATGTTGAGTTGAACTCAATGCGACCTTGCGATGCAGAAATCCACGGCTTCGAGAAGTGATGCTTTCCACTCACTGTCGGCAAAAATTGCGAGAGCGTCTTTTGACAGTTGTCCGTAATGTCTGGCGCGATCCAAGGTATCTGTGATCGAGCCGTGACGCTCCATCAGCTTTTGCGCGTAAATCAAATCATCTGCTGTTTGATTGCCCTCTTCCAAGGTGCGCTTCCAGAAATTACGTTCTTCGGCAGCGCCACGCCGAAAGGCCATAATCACCGGTAATGTAATCTTGCGTTCGCGGAAATCATCGCCCACACTTTTGCCGAGTGCTGCTTTTGAGCCGGAATAGTCCAACGCATCATCAATCAATTGGAAGGCGATGCCGAGATTGCGGCCATAAGATTCGAGTGCTTCCTGTTCATTGCGCGGGCGGTTGGAAATGACCGCACCCACTTTGGTGGCGGCGGAAAAAAGTGCGGCGGTTTTGGCTTTTACCACTTCTAAATAGGAGTCTTCGGTGGTTGACGTGTCTTGCGATACGGCAAGCTGCAACACTTCGCCTTCGGCAATGGTGCAGGCGGCTTCTGAGAGAATGCGCAGGCAATCCAACGAGCCGGTTTCCACCATCATCTTGAAGGCTTGGCCCAAGAGATAATCACCGACCAACACCGATGCCTGATTGCCCCAGATGATGCGGGCTGCATCTTTGCCACGGCGCGTATCGCTTTCATCAACGACATCATCGTGTAACAAAGTGGCGGTATGCATAAATTCAACGGCCATGGCCAGTTTGACGTGATGCAGGCCCTGATAGCCGCTCATGCGCGCTGCGGCCACGGTGAGCATGGGGCGAATGCGCTTGCCGCCGGAATTGATGAGATGGCCTGCCAATTGCGGAATCAACTCGACATGGCTTTGGGCTTTCTCGAGAATCAGATCATTGATGAGGCTCATGTCTTGAGCGGTCAGCTTTACCAAAGCATCCAATGTCGGGGCCGGTTTTTCCTGCCCGCTTTCAAATGGTATAACGACACCCATGCTATTTCGTCCCAAATTGCCTTAATTTGAGCTTAGCAAGCCATAGCGGCGAAGAGACGTGGCGCATTGCCGCTGTGTTAAGACAGGTTAATTTGCGGTAACCACTCATTCACCAAGTTTCGTCTATTATAGCTGGAACATGCAATTGGCTACTGAAACACATTACGCACCAGCACCCGCAGCAGCTTCTGCAGCGCCGCATGCTGTGCCCTCCTCGCTCACGGAAGATGCGTTCCTGGGCGGTAAGCTCCGCATTTTGCAGCCTGAAAAAGGTTATCGGGCCGGCATTGACGCCGTGTTCCTGGGTGCTGCCATTCCGGCGCAAGAAGGTGATACGATTTTTGAAGCGGGCATTGGCGTTGGCGTTGCCTCGCTGTGCCTGTTGTCCCGCTGCGGTGGTGTTCACATCACCGGCATGGAAGTGACTGCACGTTACGCCATGATGTGCGAGGAAAATGCCAAGCGCAACGGCTTTGCTGACAAGGTCCGCATCATTCATTCCGACGTGAAAGAAGCGTTGCGCAAAGATCTGGTGAACATGCCGCAACACGGCACTTTCGCGCATGCATTTGCCAACCCGCCCTATTTTGAAGAAGGCAAAGTGACGCCATCGCCATCGCTGTTGAAAGCGGCGGCGCATGCTTTTGGTCCCGATGATCTCGAGCTTTGGATCAAGATCATGTATCAGATGGTGAGCCTGCGTGGCACGGTGACGATGATCCACCGCGCCGACACGCTGGGCAAAATTCTGACCGCAATGGAAGAAAAATTCGGCGATATTCGTGTGGCTCCTTTGTATGCCCGCGAAGGCACTGCAGCCAGCCGCGTGATTGTGCAGGGTGTGCGTGGCTCGAAAGCGCCGATGCAATTGCTGCCAGGATTGATTTTGCACGGCGAAGGCAATGGCTTCACGCCGGATGCCGAGGCGGTGTTGCGTGACGGCGCAGCTTGGCGGCTTCGGTAAAATTTAAATTCGGTTTTGGCTTTGTGGGGCTGGATCTTTCAGCCTTGATCCCAAAAACCTCGGGATGGAGGGGGGCCCGCTCCGCAATCGCAAGCGATTGCTAGGGGGCTGCTCCGCATTCGCAAGCGAATGCTAGAGGGCGCTTGGGGAAACCCTTCGCGGTATGCGACGTAGATTTAACGTCGCTATGGTAGTGCGTCAGGTTTCCCCACGCGTAACGGGTTTTTTCGCAGACCACATGCACGACACGTGTGACACAAGTGTTCCGCGGCGCACGCGTG
>JAYUQS010000072.1:0-4964 GCA_043756645.1 Hyphomicrobiales bacterium
AGGACCAGAGTGGGAGCAGTGCTTTTCGCAACCGCAATCCACACATCTGCTGCCTTGGCGACCAGTAACATTGCCTCGGAGCAAAATTCTGAACTGGGCTTGTTTGCCGTCGAATATGGCGAAACCCTGCCCCCGGTTGGATATGTCGTTTTCTGCGCCGCCAACAAAGCGGAGTGCACACCTTACAACATCGGCGAGAAATTATCGTCTGACCGCATGGCCATGTCGCCGGACCGTTGGAACATGCTGTATCAAGTCAACACCTACGCCAATGGCAAAATCAAGCCGGTAAGTGATTTGGATCTTTATGGCGAAGCAGAGCGCTGGACCTACCCGGTGACGGCGGGAGACTGTGAAGATTTCGTGTTGATGAAAAAGCGCACGCTTGAAACTTTGGGCGTGCCTGCAAAAAATCTACAGATCACCGTTGTGCTGGATGAGCGCAATGAAGGTCATGCCGTGCTCACCGTTTCCACCGAAGAAGGCGACTATATTCTCGACAATCGCCGCAACGATATTCTGTTGTGGAACGATACGAATTACACATTCCTCAAGCGTCAATCAGCAAAAAACCCGCGCCAATGGGTGGCTCTGCTGAAGAAGCCTGCCGTCGCACAATCCGTGGCATCAGCGCAAAAACCATGAAGTAAAAGCTAGGCTCGGCCGGTGTCCCCCCATCCCCCAAACCGCCGGGCTTCCTGGAGCTGGCAGCGTCCCACCCGCTGTCAGCTCCTCTTTTTTTGACTAAATGACTGAAGTCTATAGCAGGTCGCAATCTGTTTGCGTCGGAGTACTGCTGCAGAAAGATTCCGGCCTGCGCCGGAATGACGTTTGGGGTGGAGTGACTAAGTTTAACCCAACCCCTTCGCAAAGCGTTTCCAGTTTTTCTGATAGCCTTCAGCAGAGAGCGTCAACTTCGCAGCCGCCTCTTCATCCAGCACCCGTATAATTTTGCCGGGTTGGCCGACGACCAGTGAATTGTCGGGGATGGTTTTGCCTTCGGGGATGAATGCGCCCGCGCCGATTAAACAGTTGCGACCGATTTTGGCGTGGTTCAGCACGATGGCACCCATGCCAATGAGAGAATTATCGCCGATCTCACAGCCGTGCAAAATTGCTTTGTGGCCGATGGTGCAATTGGTGCCGATGGTGAGGGGAGCGCCGGGATCAGTGTGCAACACGCAACCATCCTGCACGTTGCTACCCTGCCCCACTGTGATCCACTCATTATCGCCGCGCAACACAGCACCGAACCAGACGCTGGCACCGGCCAGCAAGCGCACACGGCCTATGACATCAGCTGAGGCAGCAATCCAATATTCACCGTCATCCGGCAATTCAGGCGACACACCATCCAGCGCAGAGAGCGGCATTGTTTGTCCTTATGGAAAGCCGAACACTTGCGTCAGAATAAACACGCCTTGCAGAAAACTCCAAATTAATCCGGTCACCAAAATGGCTACACCGAACACGGGCTGTGCGATCAACCACCAGAAGCCATCTCTCAAAACTGTTGTCGGCGCACTGAAAATGGCGGCTATGGCGCGAAAAGGTGTTAGCAATCCGGGATCAGGATCAATCAAAATTCCCAATCGTGCCTCCTCGCCGGTTGCCAGTTCCCATGCACTGCCAATCAATCCAGAAGAAACCACACCAACCAAAATGGCCATCAAATAAGCCAGATGCTGCATGTCCATAACGCCAAACCCCATTCACAAACAGGCGCGCTGTTCCGTTTTGGGACAACGCGTTTACTCCCTGTTTAGAAATGCAAGAATGGGGCTGGAATGCAAGCGGGGATTTGAGGGGGTGGAGCGAAGGGACCTCATCAGTCACTTCGTGACAGCTTCTCCACAAGTGGAGAAGCGACAATTTTCTTCAAGTCCCCTCTCCAACGCATGTTGGAGAGGGAGGGGCCCGACGCTCCTGCGTCGGGAGGGTGAGGTCCCTACCCCCTACTCCAAATCAATATCCAAAATCGCCATCGAGAAATTATAGCTCAGTTCGCCATCTTCCTCATCGCGGAAGACCACGCCCAGAAAATCCTCGCCGATATAAACCTCGCCGGAATCCTTCTTTTGCGGGCGGGCTTTTACGGCCAGCGCCGGGTTGTTGAAGGTTTTACGGAAATAGGCGGTGAGTTTGGCAAGTTCATCTGGCTTCACGGGAAGGGCTCCTTAATGCGTCTTGCCCGATCTAGCTTTATTCATGTGGCCCCGCAACACCTTCAACCTGATGATCCATGGAGCGTGCAGGTTCGGCACACCCAGCATAACCAACGATCTTTGCAGGAACGCCAGCAACCGTGCGGTTGGGTGGCACATCGTGCAACACAACCGAGCATGCTGCCACGCGGGAGCAATGGCCGATTTCGATATTGCCGAGAATTTTGGCCCCGGCACCAATCAACACGCCGTAGCGGATTTTGGGATGACGATCGCCGGATTCTTTGCCCGTGCCGCCAAGAGTAACGCCTTGCATCAGCGATACATTGTCTTCCACCACAGTGGTTTCACCAATCACGATGTCATGACCATGATCAATCATCACGCCACGGCCGATTTGGGCGGCGGGGTGAATATCCAGCGATGAAATCATTGATGAACGACTTTGCAGATAATAGGCAACGTCTTTGCGGCCCAAATGCCAGAGGCGGTGCGCCATCCGGTGCGCTTGCAAGGCTTGGTAGCCTTTGAAGTACAATAGCGGGTCTATGTAGCGGTGGCACGCTGGGTCGCGGTCAAACGTGGCAACCATATCAGCGCGTGCGGCATGGCCAATATCCGGCTCGGCGTCGAGCGCATCCTGGAACGCTTTTACAACTGTATCAGCCCCCAAATCCGCATTGCCCAAGCGCTGGGCCAAGCGGTGGATCAGCGCTGTTTCGAAGGTATCGTGGGAGAGAATGGATGTATAAATAAAGGCACCCATCGCAGGTTCAGCCCGTGCGATGGCGTCAGCTTCATGCCGGATGCGATCCCAAACGGCGTCAATTTTCTCAATGGTTTTGACCTGGCCTTGCATGTCGTGGACTCCGCTTATCGGACATAAATAGCATAGTTTGGTAGATATGGGGAGAGTAACTCAGTTTTAAACCGTCATTCCGGCGAAAGCCGGAATCTTTGTGAGTTGGAGTACAGTTTTGAGAAGATACCGACTTTCGTCGGTATGACGGCTCAGGGTTGGTCGGTCAAAAACGCCAATACTGCGTTTTTATACCCTTTATCCCCCACTGCATTCATGTGATTGCGACCGGGCAGTGTCACACTTTTCGCACCCGGTATCATATCGACCAAAGGCTGCACCGGGCCTGAGACGGTGTCCTCGCTGCCTGCAACAACCAAAACCGGACAACTGATTTTCGCCAGCGCTTCAGCTTTGATTTTGACACGCGACGAGCGGATGCAAGCTGCCAGTGCTTTCAAATCACTCTTGGTATTCTCGGCAAAGATGCGGAAGGATCGGGCGGCCAAGTCTGTAACGTCGCGCACATCTGCGGCCAGTAAGCCGTCAGAAATTGCCTCCCCCCCGGGCACGCCCAACACCATGCGCTCCGCCAAGCCGGCAAAGACCACACGGGATACCTTTTCAGGATGTTGCATCGTAAGAAAGGCTGAGATGCGCGCACCCATGGAATAGCCCATCACAGCAGCTTGAGCGATGCCAAGATGATCCAACAAACGGGCAGCATCTTCCGCCATGATGGAGGCCGAATAAAATTCAGGATCGTAGAGTTTCTGACTTTCCCCATGGCCGCGATTGTCGATGCAGATGACGCGGTATCCTGCTTCTAAAAGTGTTTTGACCCAGCCCGTCGCTTGCCAGTTCACCCGTGCATTGGAAGCAAAACCATGGATGAGCAGAATGGCAGCACCCTGCCCCTCATCCGAAAACGCGATCTCCACACCGGCTGAATTGAATTTTTGCATGATCGATTGGATATGCTATTGCCGGATCAGAAACGCAATCAGGGATTCCCAATCATGGCCAGCGGCGCAACTCCCCACTTTCACAACTCTATGGGCAATACCGCTATTGAGATTGGCGCCAAGGAATTCATGTGCATTGGCGCCAAGCCGCCCTACGATCACCCGCATGTGTTTTTGGATATGGGCATGGCCAATGAAATTGTCTGCCCCTATTGCTCCACGCTTTACAAGCACTCAGCAAAACTCGACCACGGCCACGCCAATCCCGCTGAAGCCGAATGGCACGACGCGGCTTAAGTTCCGACACAGTTTCGATAGGTGAAGCGCGGCGCATTGCTTTGCATGCGCAGGGCTTTCAAGGCCAGTCACGCGATACAAAGCCGACATGGGGCAAAATTGCCCGCACGGTTGATGATTTGCACCTGCTGCAAATCGATAGCGTGAATGTACTGATACGTTCGCATTATCTGCCGCTTTATGCGCGGCTTGGTGACTATGACCGCGCGGCATTGGACAAGCGCACCTTCGAACAGAAGCACCGTCAATTTTTTGAATGCTGGGCGCATGAAGCCAGCTTTGTGCCGCTTGAACTTCACCCTTTGATGCGCTGGCGTATGGAACGGGCCAAAGCCGGTGACGGCATTTACGGGCATATGGATCGGTTCGGGAAAGAGAATGCTGCTTTTCTGAAAGCCACCCTCAAACACATTGAAAAAACCGGCCCCATTCGCTCATCCGAAGTGCCCGAAGGTGGCAAATCGCAAGGCAGCTGGTGGGGGTGGAGCAAGGGCAAATTGGCGCTTGAAACGTTATTCGATCAAGGTCTGGTGACAGCGGCCACGCGGCAAAGTTTTGAGCGTATTTATGACATCACAGAACGGGTGATTCCAGCTGAGGTGTTGAATATCCCCACGCCACCTGAAGCAGATGGTTTCCGCAGTCTGATTGAAAAATCAGCCATTGCCTTGGGCATTGGAACAGAAAAAGATCTGCGCGATTATTTCCGATTGCCCATCGCAGAAGCCCGGAAAGCCA
>JAYUQS010000073.1:0-4956 GCA_043756645.1 Hyphomicrobiales bacterium
TCGTGCCCGCCTTGTTTCGCAAGGCGCACCACTGACTGTAGACCGTGACCGCGATAAGGACCCTGTTGTGTCTTTGCGCGAAATTGCGGCTGAAACCATTAACAAGGACGATCTGCGTGAAGAGTTCATTCACGCCATGCAGAAGCATGTTGAGATTGATGAGCCGGAAGAAACAGAAATGCCATTGATTGCCCAGTCGGGCGACATGGGGCTGACCAACGCAACTGAAGATACGTTCGAACAAATGACCGAAGAAGAACTCTTGCGCGGCCTTGAAGGCATGCCACCGGCTGAAAGCCCCGGCAGCCAGCGCAACGGCTACTAAGCTGTTTTTTCAATCTTATTTCAAGCCGGGGCTGGTCCCCGGCTTTTTTTTGCGTATTCTACCAATATGATGCGCCAATATGAACTGGTTGAACGGGTATTGAAATATGACCCTGACGCGAATGAGGACCTGCTCAATCGCGCCTATGTCTATGCCATGAAGGCCCACGGCAACCAGAAGCGGGCTTCGGGCGAGGCTTACTTCAATCACCCGCTCGAAGTGGCGGCCATTCTGGCAGATATGAAATTGGACGACGCCACGATTGTGGCGGCCTTGCTGCACGACACGGTGGAAGACACCGAGGCCACGCATCAGGAAATTCACGATAAATTCGGGCCTGAAATTGCGGTGCTGGTTGATGGCCTGACCAAGATCAAGCAACTCGACCTTGTCACCAAGGAGGCGACTGAGGCCGAGAATTTGCGCAAGTTGCTTTTGGCGATGTCGAAAGATGTGCGCGTGCTTTTGGTGAAGCTGGCCGACCGTCTGCACAATATGCGCACCCTGCATCACGTGAAGCCGGAGAAGCGCAAGCGAATCGCTGAAGAAACCATGGACATTTATGCGCCGTTGGCGGGCCGCATGGGCATGCAGCTCGTGCGTGATGAAATGGAAGACATTGCATTCCGGATTTTGAATCCGGACGCCAATACCATCATCCAGGAACGGCTTGACCGCTTGCATGAAGAAAGCGGAAACATACTTTTTGATATTGAGGAAACGCTGCGAAAGCTGTTCGAGGGCAGGGGCCTTGCCGTAGAAGTATCGGGCCGTGAGAAGCGTCCATATTCGATCTGGCGGAAAATGGAGCGGAAGCACTTATCGCTGGATCAACTGTCGGATATCTTTGCGTTCCGCGTCATCGTTTCGACGCTTGACGATTGTTATCGTGCAGTAGGCATTTTACACGGGACGTGGCGGGCCGTGCCGGGGCGTTTCAAAGATTATATTTCAAACCCGAAGCAGAATGATTATCGCTCACTGCATACCACAATCATCGGGCCGCACCACATGCGCGTGGAAATTCAAATCCGTACACGGATCATGCATGAAATTGCTGAGCGCGGTGTGGCCGCGCATGCGCTTTACAAAGAATCGCCAGATGTGAAGACCGCTGAGCAGGGAGTGACTGAAGGTGGGGCTGAATCCAATGCTTACCGTTGGCTGCGGCACCTTATGGAAGTTTTGCAGGACGGCGACAGCCCCAAGGAGTTCCTCGAACATACGCGGCTTGAGCTGTTCCATGATCAGGTTTTCTGTTTCACACCGAAAGGCCAGTTGATTGCATTGCCGCGCGGTGCCACGCCAATTGATTTTGCCTATGCGGTTCACACCTCGGTGGGCGACAGTTGTGTGGGCTGCAAAGTCAATGGCCGTCATGCCACCTTGATGACTGTCTTAAAAAATGGCGATGAAGTGAATATCATTCGCTCGGAAGCACAGGTGCCGCCACCGGCTTGGGAGGCGATTGCGATTACCGGCAAAGCCAAAGCCGCCATTCGCCGCGCCACACGCGCTGCACAACGCAAGCAGTTTGCGGGGTTGGGGCAGGATATGGTGACGAAGCTTTTGGAACGTCACAAGGTTGAATATTCTGAAAAGCTTTTAGCGAAAGCCGCACCAAGGCTTGGCCATAAGAACGGCGATGATGCGTTATCCGCAGTGGGCAAAGGCGAGCTTTCAGCTGTTGACGTATTGAAGGCTATGGGTGTGGAGGTCGATGAAGCGGACATCAAAGCTGCGCGCCGTAAAGTTACGGCCAAAAAATCCGGCGAGCTTTCAATCCCGGTGCGTGGGGTCGCTGCTGGCAGTGTTTTAAAAATTCATCTCCGCACGGGTGCAGTGCCTGGTGAACGCATTGTGGGCATTGTCACGCCGGGCGAAGGGATCATGATTTACCCGATCTTTGCTGATGCACTTGAGAAATTCGATGCAGAACCGGAGCGTTGGTTGGATCTTGCTTGGGGCCATGCTGAAGAAGGACAACGTTTTCCCGCCCGTGTGAAACTTACACTGCTGAACGAAGTGGGTGCACTCGCACTTGTAACACAAGCGATCAGCGACAAAAGCGGCAACATCGATGGTTTGAATTTGCAAGCCCAGGAAGGGGTGCGGGACTTTTTTGAACTTGAAATTCTATTGGAAGTGTTTGATGTGCGGCACTTGAATGAAATAATTTCGGAAATAAAAGCCAAAGCCAGCGTGAATCAAATCTCACGTGTCACAGGATAAACATGCTTTCTCAAGATGAAGTTTTGAACGAGTTTCGTGCCGCTGGTGCTCTGCTGGAGGGGCATTTTATCTTGTCTTCCGGACTGCACTCGTCGCGGTACTTGCAATGCGCACGCGTGTTGATGGACCCGGCGCGAGCTGCGCGATTGTGTCATGCTTTGGCAGAAAGTGTGCGGGCAGGTGGATTGGGGCAAATTGATCTTGTCGCATCGCCGGCCATGGGCGGGGTCGTCGTCGGTTATGAAATGGCGCGGCAGTTGGGGGTGCCCTCGATATTCTTTGAGCGGGTTGAAGGCAAACTTGAGCTGCGACGCGGCTTTGATATTCAGCCGGGTGCACGGGTTTTGATGGTTGAAGATATTGTAACGACTGGCTTGTCGTCCCGCGAATGCATTGAAGGTATTGATGCGTTGGGCGGCAAAACCGTTGGAGCGGCCTGCTTGATCAATCGTTCCGGCGGCAAGGCTGATGTGGGTGTGCCGTTGTTTGCACTTACAGAACTGGATGTGCCAACTTATGCTGCTGATAAATTGCCGCCTGAGCTTGCGGCAATTCCCGCCTATAAGCCCGGCAGCCGGGGTTTGAAAAAATGATCATCGGCATCGGTAGTGACATTGTCGACATTCGCCGCATCGAGAAGACGATTGAAAAACATGGCCAGCGTTTCATTGATCGAATTTACACAGAAGTTGAAAAACGCAAATCTGAAAAGCGGGCGCAGCGCGTTCCAAGCTATGCCAAACGGTTTGCTGCCAAAGAGGCGTGTTCGAAAGCGCTCGGCACAGGATTGAACAACGGCGTGTTTTGGCGCGATATGGGCGTTGTGAATTTGCCCTCCGGTAAGCCCACAATGCTTTTGACCAATGGAGCTGCAGCGCAATTGGAACGTATGGTACCGCAGGGGAAATCCGCCGTGGTGCATTTGACGATGACGGATGAGTACCCTTATGCGCAGGCCTATGTGATTATCGAGGCGGTTTAAGCACTGTTGCCATTTCGTCACATGTTGACTTGCCTCACCGTGTTTTCATTGCCACGCCACAATTGTGACCGCTATAATGCGCTTAAGTGGATTGCGAGCTCGAGGCCCGCAACTTGGAGACGATATGAGCAAGCAAAATCATGCGATGGCTGCGGCGCGGGCTGAGGGTAAGAAGCCTGAAGAAGGCCTGTGGGAAACCGCAAAGGTCATTGTGCAAGCGTTGGCAATTGCTTTTTTTGTGCGCACGTTCTTTTTTCAACCCTTCAACATTCCATCGTCATCCATGTATCCAACGTTGCAGGTTGGGGATTATTTATTTGTTTCAAAGCTTTCCTACGGGTATGGCAAGCACAGCTTTAACTTCAACCTCGGCTGGCGCGACCAGACTTGGGTGGATTGCTGCAAATTCGTCGATTTTCCGGGCCGCAAAGTTTTGGCTGATGTGCCGGAACGCGGTGACGTGGCGGTGTTCAAACTTCCGACTGATACCAACATTGATTACATCAAACGCGTCATCGGTTTGCCCGGCGACCGCATTCAAATGAAAGAGGGCGTTCTTTACATCAACGATGTTGGGGTGAAAAAAGATCGAATCGAAGACTATGTGGATTCCGACCCCCAGGGCGGAGCAGGCATTCCGATCCCGCAATTTGTGGAAACCTTGCCCAATGGTGTGGTCTATAAGGTTTTGGATGAGCGCCCATTGGGTGCCGCTGACAACACGGATGTTTATACCGTGCCTGCCAATCATTATTTTATGATGGGTGATAATCGCGATAATAGCCAAGACAGCCGGTTCACCGAAGATGTTGGCTTTGTTCCACTTGAGAATTTTGTTGGTCGCGCAGATGTGCTGTTCTTCTCAGTCGGTTCAGATGCGACCTTGTTCAAAATCTGGGAATGGCCCTTCAAGATCCGCTGGTCGCGGTTCTTTAATCTCATCTGAGGTCTTTGATGCCAAAGCGTAAAACAACAGAGGGCGGGGGGCTTTCTGAGGGTTTGGGCTATGGCTTTCGGGATGCAAAGCTTTTTGAACAGGCTCTCACTCACGGAAGCTTGCCGAAAGCATCTGACAATTATGAGCGTTTGGAGTTTTTGGGCGACCGCGTTTTGGGCCTTGTGATTGCTGAAGCTTTATATCGCCAGCATGGCGGTGAGCGTGAAGGCAAACTGGCGGCACGGCATAGCACTTTGGTCCGCGGTGATATGTGCGCTGATGTTGCAGAAAAACTGGGCCTTGCTGAAATCGTAAAAGTTGGAGTGGCCGAGAAAAAGCTGGGCGTCAATAAAATGCGCTCCATTCTTGGTGATGTCATGGAAGCGATTATCGGTGCCATTTACATGGATGGTGGTATGGATGCCGCACGGGACTTTGTTTTGAAACATTGGGCCGTGCATTTGGCCAAACCTGAGACGG
>JAYUQS010000074.1:0-14347 GCA_043756645.1 Hyphomicrobiales bacterium
GTATTACAGCAACTTGCATTCCCTGGCCAATTCTGCTTTATCCCGCTGATCTCACACGCAAGTTTGGGGTTTCCAATCGCCTGGCTGAATAAGGGCTGCCACGGCGATTTCAACTAATATCCTGAAAGGATTGAACAAATGCCCAAGATGAAAACCAAGTCTGCGGCCAAGAAGCGGTTTCGCTTCACGGCATCAGGTCTTGTCAAAGCCGGTGCCGCTGGCAAGCGCCACGGCATGATCAAGCGCTCCAACAAGCAAATCCGCAATCAGCGCGGCACGATGATTTTGGCTCCGGGCGATGCAGGCCTGGTCAAGATTCACATGCCCTACGCTGCAAAATTCTAAGAGGAGCTTGACACATGGCACGTTCAAAAGGCGGCGTTGTAGCCCGCCGCTCACACAAGAAAATCCTGGCCCGCGCCAAGGGTTATTTCTCACGCCGTAAAAACATTTTCCGCGTGGCCGTACAGGCCGTGGAAAAGGCGGAACAATATCAATACCGTGATCGCCGCATGAAGAAGCGCAATTTCCGCGCCTTGTGGATTCAGCGCATCAACGCAGGTACACGCGAACTCGGGCTGACCTACGGACGATTTATCAACGGTCTCAACAGGGCCGGGATCACGGTTGACCGTAAGGTTCTCTCTGATCTTGCAATTCATGATCCTGTGGCCTTCAAGGCCATCGTCGAGAAGGCGCAAGCCGCTCTCGCTTAATTTATAAGTCGATCATTTATTCCGGGCCTTGAGTGGAGAGTTAGACTCCTCTACTCAGGGCCTTTATTTTTTGAACTTCAACCCAAGAAACCAACAACCGCTTGCTCATGAAACATCACCCCTCAACCGTCATCCCGGCGAAGGCCGGGACGAAGCTAAGATTGGTATTGTTGTTGAGCATTGCCCCGGCCTTCGCCGGGGTGACGGTGTGGGTGGGGTATTTAAATACAGGACATACAGATGTCGCTTGACCAACTCGAAACTGAAACCTTGGCGCTTGTAAGTGCCGCTGCTGATGAAGCCTCACTCGAAACCGTGCGCGTTAATGCGCTGGGCAAGAAGGGTGTGATCTCTGAGCGCATGAAAACATTAGGGGCAATGTCGCCCGATGAGCGCAAGGAAGCGGGTGCAGCACTCAACATGCTCAAAGACAAGGTGACCGAAGCCATCAGTACACGGAAGACTTTGCTTGGCCGTGCGGCTTTGGACGCGCGACTTCAATCAGAAAAAGTTGACGTCACCTTGGGTGCCCGCCACGAATTGCGCGGCACGGTCCACCCGGTTTCACAAGTGTGGGAAGAAGTGGTTCAGATTTTCGGCGACCTGGGCTTCTCGGTTGCTGAAGGACCACACATCGAAGACGACTTCCACAATTTTGATGCCCTCAACATGCCGCCGGAACACCCGGCCCGGCAGGAGCATGACACGTTTTATTTCAACGAGCGTGAAGACGGCTCGCGCATGGTGTTGCGCACGCACACATCGCCGGTGCAAATCCGCACCATGCTCAGCCAAAAACCACCCATCCGCATCATCGCACCGGGCCGCACGTTTCGATCAGACTCAGACATGACGCACACGCCGATGTTCAATCAGGTGGAAGCTTTGGTAATTGATGAAACCACCCACATGGGCAATCTCAAATGGGTGTTGCATGAATTCTGCAAAGCCTTCTTCGAAGTTGATGATGTGAAAATGCGCTTCCGCGCTTCACACTTCCCCTTCACCGAACCATCGATGGAAGTGGACATTCAATGCTCATGGAAAGACGGTCAGGTGAAAATCGGTGAAGGTGAATCATGGCTGGAAATTTTAGGCTCCGGCATGGTGCATCCCCACGTCATCAAATCCTGCGGCCTTGATCCCAACATCTACCAAGGCTTCGCCCTCGGCATGGGCATCGACCGCATCGCCATGCTGAAATACGGAATACCAGATTTGCGCGCGTTTTTTGAGTCAGATTTGCGCTGGTTGCGGCACTATGGGTTCAAGAGTTTGCAAGTGCCGACATTGGCAGGTGGACTGTCATGAAGGAACTTGCACAAGAATGCATTCGAAACGAAAAAATTAGTCATCTCGACAAGAAGGACGCTGCACAACAACAGTTGGAAGGTGCGATTTTTTCGTTGTTCATGAATAACTGGGCAAGTGCAATAACCCTCGCAGGGGCTGCCGAAGGAATTATTCCCAAAACCAAAGGGGATTTTATCGATATCGTGAAAAATTCATCTAGTTCAGTATTTGGACTCTCAGAAAGTGAAATCGTAGATTTTTTTAATAGCCGACGAAATTGGTTGAAACACCACCAGTCTGATCATCCGGATTTCAGAGATACTATGGACTTCAAACAGGAACACGCGGTCCTAATGATTTTCCGAGCGGTATCAAAATTTTACCTTGCCTACAAAACCACGTCTTTGAACATACAACACTTTAATGCCTGGTTCTCTGAGCACTACCCGGATTGGCCTACAGAAAAGAATATGATGCCCGAGGATATCACAAAATGAAATTCACCCTCTCCTGGCTCAAAGATTATCTCGACACCTCGGCCTCCGTTGATGACATCGCCGCTGGCCTGCTTGGCATTGGTCTCGAAGTTGAAGAAATTTCCGACAAGACCAAGGCGCTTGCAGCATTTACCGTGGCTTATGTGCAAGACGCTGGCAAGCACCCCAATGCGGACAAGTTGCGGCTGTGTGTTGTTGAAACGGTTGATGGCATCAAGCAGGTCGTCTGCGGTGCGCCCAATGCGCGTACGGGGATCAAGGCGATTATCGCTTTGCCCGGCGTGACCATTCCTGTGACGGGGCAAGTGTTCGCACCCGCCACCATTCGTGGCTCTGAATCGCAAGCCATGCTGTGTTCGGAGCGTGAACTCATGCTCTCGGAAGAACATGATGGCATTATCGAAGTGCAGGGCGATTGGCCGGTGGGAACGCCTGCGGCAATCGCACTCGGCCTTGATGACCCGATGTTCTATGTGAAGGTGACGGCGAACCGTCCCGATGCACTTGGCATCTATGGCATTGCGCGGGATTTGGCGGCCAAAGGCCTTGGCACGTTGAAACCGCTGAATGCGCCTGCCGTCAAAGGCACATTCGATTCACCCATTTCTGTGAAGCTCAACTTTTCCGCAGCGGATGCAAAGGCCTGTTCGTTGTTTGATGGGCGTTACATTCGCGGTGTCAAAAACGGCCCCTCGCCTGCTTGGTTGCAGCAGCGTTTGAAGTCGATTGGCCTGCGCCCGATTTCAATATTGGTTGATATCACTAACTACATCACTTTCGCCTATGCGCGGCCATTGCATGTGTTTGATGCGAAGAAGGTGCATGGAAACATCACCGCGCGCTTGGCCAAAGATGGCGAAACGCTCGAAGCCCTCGACAACAAAACTTACACGCTCTCGTCATCCATGACCGTTATCGCAGATGACAACAGTGTTGAAGGCATTGCCGGCATCATCGGGGGCATTCCCTCATCCTGCACCGAAGCAACAACCGACGTGTTTTTGGAAGCCGCCTATTTCGACCCGGTGCGCACCGCCACGACGGGCCGCAAGCTTGGCATCAATTCCGATGCGCGCTATCGTTTCGAGCGCGGTATAGACCCCGCCTTCACGTCAACAGGTGCGGAAATCGCAACTCAAATGATTTTAGATTTGTGTGGTGGTGAGGCTTCGCACTTGGTCGTCGCTGGCAAAGTGCCGGAAGCCAAACGTGCCATCACGCTGCGCCGCACGCGTGTCAAACAATTGGGCGGACTTGATTGTCCGTGGACGGATCAATTGCGAATCTTACGCGCCCTTGGTTTTACCGTGACTGACGCTGCGGCAGGTGCTTCGTGCCTCGTGCCGTCATGGCGGCCTGATGTGAATGGCGAGGCTGATCTCGTCGAAGACATTTGCCGCATCGTCGGGTTGGAAAACATCCCCTATGCTGAAATGGATCGCCCCTCAGCCATTGCGCGTCCGGTGCTGACACCGCTGCAAAAGCGCATGTTGGCATCGCGTCGCACATTGGCGTCACGCGGATTCAACGAAGCCGTCACATATGCCTTCCTCGACCACGACAATGCGGTGCGTTTTGGCGGTGGGCAAAAATCACTGCAACTCGCCAATGCCATCTCTTCTGAACTCACAGACATGCGCCCCTCGCTGCTGGCCAATCTCATATCAGCAGCAGGACGCAACATCGCCCGTGGCTTTTCCGACTTCGCCATCTCCGAAATCGGTCACGCCTATGCTGGCGACAAGCCCGAAGATGAAACCTTGCGCGCCGCTGGCATTCGCCAAGGTGCGACTGGACCGAAGCAATGGTTCAAAGACAAACGTTCTGCTGATGACTTTGCCTTTGATGCGAAAGCAGATGTGCTCGCCGTGCTTGAAGCTTGCGGCATGGCGGCGTCCACCTTGCAAGTGGTGCAGGGCGCACCGGCCTGGTTTCATCCCGGTCGTTCCGGCACCATCCAAATGGGCCCCAAAAACCAAATCGCATGGTTCGGCGAAATCCACCCCGGCCTATTGGCTGAGATGGATGTGAAGGGCCCCATCGCCGCGTTTGAAATTGTGCTGAACGCCATTCCGGCACCCAAGCAAAAAGGCACAGCAAAACCAGCATTGGTGTTGTCCGACCTGATGCCGCTGTCACGCGACTTCGCCTTTGTCGTCGAACCTACAGTACAAGCGGCAGAACTCCTGAAAGCCGCCAAAGGTGCCGACAAAATACTGATCGCCGATGCGCAAGTGTTCGACGTCTTCAAACTGCCGGATGGGAAAGTCTCGCTCGCAGTCACAGTCACCTTGCAGCCCAAGGACAAGACGCTGACGGATGAAGATATCGAGTCCGTATCAGCCAAGGTGGTCTCAATGGTGAACAAGGCCACTGGTGGTACATTGCGGGGTTAACCTATGAAAAAAACGCCTCATGATCCAGTCCTCATGTTGCAGCAATTGGTCCGCTGCCCATCAGTCACACCGCATGAGGCGGGGGCTTTGGACTGTGTACAGAGCTGGCTTAGCGCTGCCGGGTTTCACTGTGAGCGGTTGATTTTCAAAGACACCGACACCCCCGACATCGACAACCTCTTCGCCCGCATCGGAAATTCCGGTCCGCACTTATGTTTTGCCGGACACACGGATGTGGTGCCGCAGGGTGACGAAAACATCTGGTCGCATGCGCCTTTTGCAGCAGACATCAAAGACGGATTTATCTGGGGCCGTGGTGCCACGGACATGAAAGGCTCAGTTGCGGGCTTCGCAGCCGCCGCGTCTGACTTCGTGCGCGACAATCCGGCGTTCAAAGGCTCGATCTCTTTCCTCATCACCAATGATGAAGAAGGCCCTGCCATCAATGGCACTGTGAAAGTTTTGCAGTGGATGAAGAACAAGGGCGAGATTCCCGATCATTGTCTGGTGGGTGAACCATCATGCGTCGATGCGCTGGGTGGCACCATTAAAATTGGCCGTCGCGGTTCACTCTCTTTCGTCGTGACGGTTGAGGGCAAACAGGGTCATGTCGCTTATCCGCACAAGGCTGACAACCCCATTCCAAAACTGGCCCGGTTGATCGAGCGTCTTTGCGCCAAACCCTTGGACAACGGCAATGACCACTTCGATCCGTCAACCTTGGCCTTTACCAGCTTTGATGTAGGCAATCCCGCAGGTAACGTGATCCCCTCCAAGGCCGTGTTGAAATTCAACATCCGCTATTCCACCGAACATGATTATGACTCGCTGAAAGCTTTGGTGAACGGTCACATCGAAAAACTTTACGAGGAAATGGGTGGCGTCTGGAGTGTAAAATTCACCGAAGGGGCGGAGGCCTTCATCACGGAACCCGGTGCCTTTGTTGGTCTGGTGGAGGACGCCATCATCGCCGAGACTGGCATGACGCCGAAACTTTCAACGTCCGGCGGTACGTCGGACGCGCGCTTCATCAAAGACTATTGCCCGGTGTTGGAATTCGGCCCGACCAATGCGACGATCCACCAAACCGATGAGCGGATTTCAATTGAGGAACTCAAAGCCACCACACGGATTTACCGCCGGATTCTGGACTCGTATTTCGGGGTTTGAAAAGAAAACCCCTCCGGCGCGAGGGGGCGGGTTATGCCGGAGGGGTTTTACAGCTCAGAAGTTCCGAGTGTTTTACAACACCGTCACCTCCGTGCCGATCTTGACGAGCGTGTAGAGCTCGGTGACGTCTGAGTTCAGCATGCGGATACAGCCTGACGATGCTGATTTACCGATGGATGAGGGTTCATTGGTGCCGTGAATGCGGTAGATCGACGAACCGAGATACATGGCACGGGCACCCAGCGGGTTTTTCGGGCCGCCTTCCATGAACATTGGCAATTCTGGCTTGCGCTTGCGCATTTCAACAGGCGGGCGCCAATCTGGCCACACACCTTTGCGCGATACCTTATGCGTACCCTTCCATTCGAAACCCTTCTTGGCGGTAGCGACACGATATTTCACGGCCTTGCCGAAACCCAATACGTAAAAGAGTTCATTGGTCTTGGTGTTGATGATGATTGAGCCTTTGGCTTTCTTGGTGGCGTAAGCCATGATCTTGCCGCGCTTTACGGCAGGGAATGTGTCGGCGGCATCCACGTCGTTGTGGGCTGAAGCCGAGGCCGGCACGATAACGATGCCTTCACCGTCGTAAATGCTGTTGCCAGCGAAAGATGATGTGGCCAGGAAGCCCAGTGTCAGGGCGGCGGCGGCGATTTTTGCGATTCTGTTCATTTTGTTTCGTTCCCTCTGAGCAATCATTTGATGATCAGGTTTTACGAGGGCGTGGCTGAACCAAGTCTGATTGCGGCATTTATCTGGCGTTCAGATTCGAAGGCTGGTTGAGAAGGTCGATTTTTTGAGGCATAGTCATTTCCGAAACGACAGGAATCCCATGGAAATCAAGACCATCACATCCTTCCCGCGCAAGGTGAAGGAGATCGAAAACCTCTTTATTCCTTTGAAAGACGGCACCAAACTGGCGGCCCGCATGTGGCTGCCGACGGACGCCACCAAAAATAAAGTGCCGGCCTTGTTGGAATATCTGCCCTATCGGAAGCGCGATGGCACGACGACACGCGATGCGCTGACCCATCCTTATATGGCGGGCCACGGCTATGCCTGTATTCGGGTGGATATGCGCGGCAACGGTGATTCCGATGGTTTGATGCGCGACGAATACACCCAGCAGGAGTTGGACGACGGCGTTGAGGTGATTGACTGGTTGTCAAAACAGAAGTGGTGCGACGGTAAAGTCGGCATGTTCGGGATTTCCTGGGGCGGTTTTAACGCCTTGCAAGTGGCAGCGTTGCAGCCCCCCGCCTTGAAAGCCATTGTCACGGTATGCTCCACTGACGACCGTTATGAAGACGATATTCATTACAAGGGCGGCACGCTGCTGAATGAAAACATGGGTTGGGCTGCAACCATGCTGGCCTATTCGTCACGCCCGCCAGATCCTAAACTTGTGGGCACCAAGTGGAAAAAGATGTGGCTCAACCGCTTGGAGAATGAGCCCTTCCTGATCACCGATTGGCTCAAACACCCGCACCGTGACAGCTATTGGAAACATGGCAGCATTTGCGAGGACTACCTCAAAATCAAAGTGCCGGTGCTGGCCGTTGGTGGCTGGAATGACGCATATTCCAACGCCATTCCACGGTTGATGAAAAATATTCGCGTACCCCGCAAAGCCATCATCGGGCCTTGGGCACATAAATACCCGCATTTCGCCGTGCCTAACCCCAATATCGGTTTTCTGCAGGAAATATTGCGCTGGTGGGACTTCCACATCAAGGGCATCAACACCGGAGTGACCGACGATCCAGATTACCGTGTCTATATCATGGACGCCTATAAACCCGGTTCATTCCCCGATGAAATCAAAGGCCGCTGGGTGGCGGAGAGCTATTGGGGCTTTGGCAATATCGAAACCAAAACCTGGAGCCTGTCCGCCAAAGGCATATCAGCCGATCCCGGCTTGGAACACGGCTTTGCGCTATGTTCACCACAAAACATCGGCTTTGATGGCGGCGAATATTGCATCATCTGGTTGGGTGAAGAATTCCCCGGTAATCAGATGCGTGACGACCAAGGCTCCATCACCTTCGACAGCCCGGTGTTGACCGAAGACATGGATATCGTGGGCCAACCAATGTTGGAACTCTCGTTCAGTGTTGATAAGCCGGTCGCACATATCGCCGTGCGCTTGAATGACATATGGCCGTCAGGCGAAGTCAGCCGCATTACCTATCACCTACAAAACCTCTGCATGCGGGAATCGCGCGAATACCCAACACCACTGGAACCCGGTAAACGTTATAAGATGAAAATCAAAATGGATGACATCGCTTGGCGGGTGCCAAAAGGGCATCAACTCCGCGTGTCGATTTCGACCAGCTACTTCCCGATGATGTGGCCCGCCCCAGAGCCCGTGAAGCTGACGGTTTATGCCGGGGCCTCCACGATTGCTGTTCCAATCCGCAAGAAAAACATCACGGAAAAGCCAGTGGTGTTTGCGAGCCCCGAAGCTGCGGCACCTGTGCAGCAAAAAATCATCAAGAAGGCATCACACTCCCGCAAAACTTGGACCGACAAGAAAACCGGCCACACCAAGCTTTCCATTGTCGATGATTTCGGCACGCAAGAGCTCAAACCCCATGGCATGATTGTTTCAGGCGTCGGTCGCGAGACGTATTCTATCGACCCCAAAGATCCGTTATCCGCTCATATGGAGACGCATTGGACGGAAACCCGTAAGCGTGGCACATGGGACATCAGAACTGAGACATATGGCCGCCTTACTGCGACGCGGACTCATTGGGTAATCTGGGGCAAGATAGAAGCCTTCGAAGGTAAAAAACGCCTTTTCGTGAAAGAGTTTAATGAAGAAATCGAACGTCGCTTGCAGTAATCCATTGTCGATTAGACTTCGTAGGAGGAATTATCTTAGCGGAGTTGATTGTGGTGATCATCAGTGCGGCAAATTTTACATTACCAGAAAGGCCGTTTCGAATGTCGGCGGATAGTGACCTGCTGACACGCATCGCTCAAGATCGTGATCGAGCTGCTTTTGCGGCTTTGTTCGATTCTTATGCGCCCCGCGTCAAAAGCTTTATGATGCGCAAAGGTGCGTCGTCCGAACAGGCCGAAGACTTGGTTCAGGAAACCATGATCGCAGTTTGGTCAAAGGCGCAAATGTATGTGGCGGATCGTGGCAGCGTGACCACATGGATATTCACAATTGCACGTAACCTTCGCATTGATCGTTTGCGCCGGGAGAAGACATCACTCTACAGTGACATTGATGACTACGATGCTGAATCTTTGGACGCCCGGCAGGACGACGCATTGAGCCGACTGCAAGAGGATGGTTATGTGGCCAAGGCCCTGACACAAATCCCGCAGGAACAACGCGAGTTACTTATTCTGAGCTATGTTGAGGATTTACCCCAAAGCGAGATTGCCACACGGCTCCAAATTCCACTTGGCACCGTAAAAAGCCGCATGAGACTTGCTTACCGCCGGATGCGGTTGCTTTTGGAGACAGTGACGTGAAGATTACCCACCACCTGGATGACGCGACCATCTTGGCCTATGCCGCCGGCACCTTGGGCGAAGCCCACGGTTTTGCTGTAGCGACACATATTGCTTATTGCAGCGCCTGCCGCGCCGCTGCCCGCCAAGCCGAAAGCTATGGTGGTGAATTGTTGATGGCGGAACCTGTGTCTGCGGTAACTGATTCTTGCCGTGCCGCAACTCTGGCCAGCCTTGACAAGATGATGGCGCCAGCGCCCCGCAAACCATCAGCGCAAGCAACAGAAATCCCGGCCGTATTGTGCAACTTGCTCGGCAATCAGCCGTTGGACAGCCTGAAATGGAAAACCAAAGCACCGGGTATTGCAACCTTTGAAATTCCGTTGTCAGGAAAAAGCAATACGCATTTGCAATTGCTGCGCATCGGCAAAGGCCGCAAAATGCCGGAACACGGCCATGGCGGCGAAGAGCTGACGGTGATGTTGCGTGGTTCCTACACCGATCACACCGGTCGCTATATCGTTGGCGATGTGGCTGACTTGGATGAAGACATTGAGCACCAGCCCGTTGTTGACTCTGACGAGGATTGTATTTGCCTGGTTGCAACAGAAGCACCCACACGTTTTAAATCTATTTGGGCCAGACTGGCGCAACCATTCGTCGGCATATAGCAATGGCTTTGCCCTGGCGTTTGGCGTGGGTGACCGGGGCATCATCAGGCATTGGTGCTGAAATCTGTAAACAGCTGGCGGCTGAAGGCGTGGTTGTTGCGGCATCTGCCCGCAATGCTGAGGCATTGAATGCCTTAGGACGTGACATTCACGCATTTCCGCTTGATGTATCGAATGAGAAAGCCGTGGCTGACACCTTCGTTGCCATCGAAGCCGCTCATGGCCCGATTGATTTGATCATAGCTGGGGCTGGAACTTACACCCCGGCTTCAGCGGCTGATTTTCGAACCGAAATGTTCCGCCGCATGTACGAGGTGAATTACCTCGGCGTCATCAATGTGCTGGCAGCAACCCTGCCAACATTCCGCTCGCGCCGTGCAGGGCACGTGTCGTGGATCGCATCAGTCTCTGGATATCGCGGCTTACCCAAGGCGGCAGCCTATGGTCCAACCAAGGCGGCACTGATTAATTTGGCAGAGTCGTTAAAACCCGAGTTAGATCGGGACGGCGTTAAAGTCAGCGTCATCAACCCGGGTTTTGTGCGCACCCCCATGACATCCGTCAATGATTTTGAAATGCCGTTTTTGATGGAACCTGCGGATGCAGCAAGGGCCACAATTGCCGGGCTTGCGAAAAACAAATTCGAAGTTGCCTACCCCACACCTTTTGTGGCGATCATGAAATTTGGACGCTTGCTGCCCTACCGGATTTTCTTTTGGATCAGCCGGAAATACTTGCTCAAGTGAGCGGTCGTCTTAACTTATAAATCCCCACATCAATTACACCCTCTGCAAAACCGGCTTCGCAATAGCTGAGATACAGATTCCACATCCGCCGGAAACGATCATCAAAACCTAATGGTTGAATTTTAGGCCATGCCGCCTCGAAGCGATCACGCCACATCGCTAAAGTTTTTGCATAGGACTGGCCAAAACATTCCATGCGCTCAAGCAATAAACCAGCTTTTGAGGTTTGCTCCCGCATAATGTCTGTGGTCAGCAACATGCCGCCCGGGAAAATATAGCGCTGAATAAAGTCGACGCCATTTTTGTAAGGTTCGTAATTCTCTTCCGAAATCGTAATGCCTTGAATGGCAGCAACCCCGCCGGGCTTCAAACGGTCGAATAATGTTTTGAAATAAGCAGGCCAATGCGCTTCCCCCACGGCTTCAATCATTTCAACTGACATAATGCCATCGAAGCTGCCTTTGGTGTCGCGATAATCCTCAAACACGAATTCGGTTTTATCATCCAGACCTTGGCGCTGCATACGCACTTTGGCGAATTCCAATTGTTCTTTTGACAAGGTAATACCACGTAAGTTGCCACCCACTTTTGCTGTTTCTTCGGCAACCCCGCCCCATCCGCAACCGATTTCCAAATAGGATTTTCCGGGTTCAACTTCGGCTGCTTCCATAACTTTATGGATCTTGCGGCGTTGGGCTGCTTCCAAACTGTTTCCTGGTCCATCAAACACGGCTGAGGAATAGCTCATTGTATCATCAAGCCACATCTCGTAAAATTTGTTGCCCAAATCATAATGGGCTGAGATATTTTCTTTGGAACCCTCGCGCGTGTTGTCACGCTTCTTGTGCCAATATTTATCGAGGAAGCTGGAAAAGAAAAAACCATTGGAAGCCTGGTCCATAACCGCACGGTTTTGCAAATAGAAACGGAACAGTGCTGTGGGGTCGCTGCTGTCAACGTCGCCCGCCATGTAGCGTTCAAAAAATCCAAGTTGGCCGCGCATGACGCTGGCCCAAATGACTTTGAAATTTTTCAGCGCAAGCTTGGCATCAAAACCGGTGCCATGCTTGCCCAGCAAAATCACTTTGCCCGACGGTAACGTCAGCTCAAGTGATCCCTTCACGTCTTTCGGCAACAGCCGACGCCCCAATCCAAATGCGATGCTATTCAATACGCCCTCGACCATCTTCTTCTCCATCCAGCTCTCCTGGCCAGTTCAAGGAGATTGTAGTTTGAGGCCCTTTGTCCAAAGTTTCAAGGCCTCCCAGTGAATGGCCGCCATCACCTTCAAGGTCATCAGCGGGAACCTCAGAAAAACCCACAAAAGCATACGATTGTTCAAAGGCCTGCGCTTGCCGTTGAAATAAGCCTTGAGCACCGGACCCGCAGCTGTTGTAAGCGAAACCCCAACAGTGACATTTTCGGCAGGCATGCTGGCCCGTAAACCATAATGACCTTCAATTTTATTGAAAGGCGATACGCGAAATGCTTTTTCCGTTGATGTGAAGGCCTGTTCGCCTACTGTAAACGGTCCAGACCGGTAAATATGCCTGCCGCCAAATGTATTATGCACGGCAAACAATTGCATGCGCACATGGTCTTGATCATCAAGCCCGAAAAACACCGTCAATGGATTGAAAGTATAGCCCAGCATGCGAGGGTAACACAGCATCAAGATGCGCTTGACCTCAGGATAGCTTTGAAACTCACCCCAGGCAAAATCCTTGATCGACTGCGTTTCGCCCACATGGCCATGGTCACGGTCATCGATGGAGAACAGACCCGAACGATTGTATCGCAACAATGAAGGCAGGTCAGTTTCAAGCTTGTCCACATCCAAAAGCAAAGTGGCGACGCTATATTCCAATTCATGCGCGATAGGTTGCAAACGTCGGTGCACAACCTTGCCGATGAAAACGCCGGGTTGAATGGTGATCATTCGGCAGCCTCAGCCAGCGCATCCGGCAAGATGTATGGAACATCATGTAAAGCAATGCGGCTTGATTCATTCTGAACATTCCAAGGCCTGCGCACGCCACCCAATTGTTCAGCCACCGCAAGACCTGATTGCAAGCCATCTTCATGGAAACCTGAACCAAACCACGCACCGCAATACCAAACCCGGTCAACACCTTGCAATGACCACAGTTGTCTCTGTGCAGATAATGTTGCCTCATTAAACAACGGGTGGCGATATGTATATGTGCCATCAATCAGATCAGCGTCAGGTTTGTCACTGGGGTTGAGAGATACAAAATGTTCCTCTGTTGATGAAAGCTTTTGTAGCGCATTCATCCAATAGGTCACTTCCGACGTTGACGATTTTGAATTGCCGTTGAGCAAATAGTTCCAGCCTGACCAAAATCTTCTGTGTTTTGGCATAAGTCTTTTATCGCGGTGCAAATAGACCGCATTGTTCGAGGTCTTAAATACTGACAACAGTTCACGCTCTAAAGCGCTAGGCTGAACTAACATGTTAAGTGCGACATCCGCATGGGTGGCCAACACAACATGGTCGAATTTTTCGCTGTCACCCGCTGAAAAATGCAAGTCGACACAATCGCCATGACGCTCAAGTTTCGAAACAGGCGCGTTGATGCGTGACGTGAAGCGCGCGTCTTCAATAAGTTTCGTCACGTACTCGCGCGAACCGCCGGTGACCGTGTGCCAATCTGATCGTTCGCCAAGAGTGAGTAAACGGTGATTTGAGAAGAATCGGATGAAAGCATGAAATGGATATCTGGCGATGAGATCAGGTGAGGTTGACCATATTGCTCCCGACATCGGCAAAATGTGACGCTGAATGAAACGTTCACCATATCCATAGTCGCTTAGGTACTGCCCCAGCGAGGTTCCTTCCTTAACGAAAGGCACGTGCTTTTCGGCGTTGCGATAAAACCGCACCAAGTCATACATCATCCGCCAATGGGACGGCGAAAACCATTGTCGCGCCGTGCCAAACAAGGTGCCCAAATGTTCTCCGCTGTATTCGTAACGTCCATGATCAGCGGTTATCGAAAAGCTCATTTGCGTAGGTGTAATCGCTTGGTCGAGATAGTCCATAAGTGCCGTAAAGTTCGGATAAGTCCAAGTGTTGAACACGATAAATCCCGTATCGACAGGTACTGGGCCATTTGCCATTTGAACTGTAACTGTATGAGCATGTCCGCCAATGCGGTTGTCAGCTTCGATGAGGGTCACGTCATGGCGTTGCGATAATGCCCAAGCGCAAGCCAGCCCGGAGATACCGCTGCCGACAACGGCAATTTTTAGCTTCGGCAAAATTCAATCCTCTCGATTGATCGTAAATAACGTTGTTTTCGACCTCTTTACGTACGAAAGCGCCATTATGGATCAAAGACTTCCATAGAACATGTCATGAAA
>JAYUQS010000075.1:0-4924 GCA_043756645.1 Hyphomicrobiales bacterium
AATGACTGATTTTGCAACGAAATCAGTTGAGCACAACAAAGCGACATTCGAAAAAGCAACTGCCGCCCGTTCGTTTGAGCGCATTGCTGAAGTACAACAAGGTTATGCCAAGGAAGCCTACGACGCTTTTGTAGCCCAATCCACCAAGCTCGGTGACATGTACAAGGCTGCCGCTACAGACGCATTCAAGCCCTACGAAGCCACATTCGCCACATTTGGCGTTAAGGCCCCTGCAAAGTAATTTTTGAATTTTCCTCCCAAACTTTGATGCCCGTCGGTTCCTCCGGCGGGCATTTTTTATTGGAGCGTGATTTCGACTGGCACGTGATCAGAGGGTTTTTCATGGCCACGGGCAGATTTGTGAATCCGACTGGCGGTAAGCCTGTCTGCTGCTTGGGGTGACAGCAAAAGATGATCAATGCGAATACCATTGTTCTTTGGCCAAGCCCCCGCTTGGTAGTCCCAGAATGAATACTCGCCTTGCCCTAAGGGATTGAGCGCGCGGAAACTTTCTATGAGGCCCAAATGTTTTAAGCGTTCGAATGCGGCTCGTGATTGCGGTTTGAACAACGCATCATCAACCCAGTTCTGTGGATGTTTCACATCAGCAGCAGTCGGTATTATGTTGTAATCACCGGCTAAAACAAACGACTCTTGTTTTTCCAGTTCTCTGGCTGCGAAGGCGTGCAAACGTTGCATCCACCCCAATTTGTAATCATATTTGGGGCCGGGCGTTGGGTTGCCATTGGGCAAATATAACCCGGCAATGCGAACTGTAAGATCAGCATCAGTAACGGTGGCTGTGATGAAACGTGCTTGTTCATCACTGTCGTCGCCTGGCAATCCACGCTGCACATCCTCAAGCGGAAAGCGTGAGAGTAAGGCGACGCCGTTGTAAGTTTTTTGACCATGAACCGCGCAATTGAACCCCAGCTCCTCGAAATGCTGAGTGGGAAAAGCGTGATCCTCGCATTTGATTTCCTGCAAGCAAACCACATCAGGCTTCTCGGCCTTCAGCCACTCAGTGACTTGATCGAGGTGAGCTTTGATTGAATTGACGTTCCAGGTGGCAATGCGCATGTTTGCAATTTGAATGTTTCGGTGCGGCTTAGCAACCCAATTTCAGCCGCGCATCGCAAAGGGCAGGCCACCTGACGGGCTCAAACCCTCACGGATCGCAAATTCGCGTAAAGGTGGAACCATGGCGACAGCGCCAAGCCCCGCAACGCGTGCAAGATGCGGCGGCAGCATGTCAGACAGCAAAGAACGGTTCATCATTGAAATCGCGGCTTGGCGAGGAACCACATCATTCCGGCGAAGTTGATCATAACTTTTCATGGCGGTTTCGACGCCTGCATCGTCATGTCCCAAAACCACATCAACCAGGTGTCCGGCATCCCGCAATGACATATTTAACCCTTGAGCACCCACCGGCGGAAATACATGGGCCGCTTCACCAACGAGATAGGTGCGGGCTGCGGCGAAGCGTTCGGCCTTTACGCCGCGCATGACGAAGCTGTGCGGCGGTGACACATTGCTGATCAGTCCAAGATTGCCATGGTTCATCAATTGAATATCCCGCGCCAAAGCTTTTGCGTCTAACCGCATCAGCGCGTCTATTTTATCAGGCTTATCCATCCACACCAGTGCTGAATTTCGACCGGGCAGCGGCACAGTGGTGAACGGCCCACCGCGTTTGTGCCACTCGGTTGAAACATATTCATGATCGCGGCTGTGCTGAAAACGAGTGACCAGCGCAGCTTGATCAAATGACCATTCCGTTGCTGCAATTCCAGCAGCCTTGCGGAGCAATGAACTACGCCCATCAGCGGCCACAGCGAATTGAGCTTCGATCCATATGCCGGTTTTTGTTTTTGCAGAGATGGCAGATTCTGACGGGCTGATTTCGGCAATCTCATCTTCTATAAATCTGACGCCCAATTCCTTGCCTCGTGCTGCCAAAGCCGGAAGTAAATTGGTTAAAGGCGTGTTCCACCCGAATGCTTCCAGTTTTGCTTCAGCAGCGGTGAAGCGCAAATCTGGGGCTTGCATCAAATTGCCGGTGTCGTCGCGCAAATGAAGCTGCTTCAGTGGTGCGCAATATTGGCGGAGATCATCCGTCCAAACACCAAGATATTCCAGCAACCGTATGGAGGGCGCCATCACGGCAGTGGTGCGAGGGTCATTCGAAACAGGTGGCGCCACACATATGGTGTCTACACCAGCTTGCGCCAGCAATGCAGCAGCAGCCAAGCCCGCAGGCCCAGCACCGGCAACCAATGCTCTTGCTTTCAAATCCGTCATGCCAATTGCCAGGCCTCCATACTCATTCTCGCATTGAAACGTTTGGCAAATGCGGCCAGATGTGGCCGTGATCCGCGCCAATTCAGCACATCATGGCGGTGATCAATATAACCCAACGTACACGCTACAGCCACTGAGCCTGCATGAACTTCGGATAGGGATTCGAGCCAATTGCTCTCAATATCGTCTAAACCTGCATTAATACGGGCTTTGAGACGTGAGCGATATTCAGGCCACCGCATCTCCTCCGGGCGTTGCACTTGTTCGTAGCGTTTTCCTACTGCGGCATCGGCAATGCCATTGGCGAGTGCAAGCAGAGTCAGCACACGAAAACGTTTCACGCCGTCATCTGGAAAAAAGCTTTTTTCTCCCGCGTGATGCGTCAGATATTCCATGATGACACGGCTATCATAGATGGCATGACCATGATCGGTTTCGAGGACAGGAATTTTCCCGATAGGCGAGAGCCTCGTCAAATAGTCATTCACTTCTGCGGGTTTTACAGATGTCGGCACCAATTTAACTTTATCTTTCAGCCCGACCTCATGCGCTGTAACGAGGCACATACGTGTGAAAGGGGAAATAACATCTCCGTGGATTTTCATGACTGGAACTCTCTATTGTGGTGCGCCGGATTTGAATGTCATTGACGGGTCCATGTCAAAGAAAAACGCTGGACGAATTGTCATCTCATGCCAGAAAGTTGGGAGAATGGGAAAGTCCTCGGGCCGCGTGATATGCCGAAAGCCCATGGTGTACCAAACAACCAAATCCTGTGCCGCCGTGTCTTCATTATCAGCCACAAATTGCGGCAAGCCATCATCTTTGGGATTGAGATTGGGATAAAGCCCGGCGGCCCAAAGTTCATCAGCTTTGTGTTTCGTAATCCAGAATTGATTGGCTGAAAACTGCGCACGGGCTTGCGGTGGATCGCTTGGGTCAAGAATAGACTGCGCATCATGATGCGCATTAAGCCAAAGGCTAGGCAGTTGTTTTAAACTGTTGCGCGTGTTGGGATTTAGCACCCGTAAGGTTTGCCCACCAACCGCCATGTGATCAGACACATGAGGACCTTCCTTGATGAAGCGTTGCGTTCTGCTTTTCCAAATTGATTTGCGCCCGCCCGCATTCTCAAGTTTTTCGACGGAAAACACATCACGTACCATGGTGTTTGCCGTTCCATCCACATCGAGATCGAGGCGGAAGTTGAAATAATGATCGTGGAATGGTGCCACAAGATAAGGGGCTATGAGGTTGCCATACGCGGTATCTCGCGCTGCCGTTTCTGACTCCATGTCTTTGGCAGCTACCGATTTTATGGCGTCAAAACCTGTGGCACCCACGCGGAGTTTGATGTTGCCTTGCGGGGTAAAAACATAATCCACCACATAGTCATAGTTCCCGAGTGTTGGAATGTGGCGTACAACCAATTCTATTTGCGGCTCGCCAGCCACCCGTTTGCCGCTTGGTGAATAGTGTCGCCAAGCAGGGTCGCCCGTCGGACGTTCGAACACGCAGAGACCACGTTCGCGCACATAGGTTCCGCCATTGTCGTTCGGCAAAGTCATGTCAACGAAGGCCGCAGTTTCGGGGCAATCCACGCCGGGGCGCAAAGTCGATAGCAAATAGCCCAAACCAAATTCACCGGCGTCCATGAAGGCGCGGTAAGACCATGTCGCGCCCGGATCCATATATGGCACGAACATTTCAGACACGTTCATTTGATAGGCCATGTCACGCCAGTTTTTGCCGTCGTTGAACTTCACGAGTGACAAAATCATGCCCGCACGTTTGTCGGGGCGAACATGAAAGCGCCAATCCAGCCATTCAACATTCAAGTTTCCGGCTAGTTTCAGATTGCCAATTCCTTCCACAGCAAAACCAACGCGGGCCGCCTGTGGTTTGAGCTTCGGCAGATCATCACCATAGCCTTTCGGGGCAGGGGCAAGGGGTACAATTTCCCGATCATAAACGGAAAGCACCTCACCAGTCTCAGCGTCAACCACACCCATAATGCCTTCAATGGGGCGCGCCAGAGACGGGTGGAGCATGTCAGTAATTGTATAGCAGGGCACCTTTACAATGTGACGTCCCTCATGGTCTTCGCCCGGAAACCAACCGGCGGAGTTCGGTGTGCAGAGTATATTCTCATCAAACTTAAGCCCGCGCTTCTCGAGAGCCTTCAGAAGACGTGGATCTTTGACAAAAGCGTCGCGTGCACGGGTCCAATTGTCATCGAGTACAATGGGGTGCAGCCCCGGCTTTTCGGTGACACTGATGACCTTGCCATTCGTGATATCGACTAGGGCCTCGGAGGTTTTTCCACCGCGACGGATGACAACAAATGCATTTCGAGGCGGAAGCGGTAGTTCTTCCTTCCATGCATTTACGATCTGTTTGGAGGGTTCCAGAAGCGTCATTGCTCCGAAGAGTGATTTTTCGTCAGTCAAACCAGCGTCGCGTAGAATTTTTGAAACTGCCTGAACCTCTTCATTGGTCAGAGCGTCCATGGGATGGAAGACCGGTATGGGTTCTGAGGGTGTTTCCGCATTGTCTTGCGCATAAACCAGAGGGCAAAAGCCGAGCAAAGCGAACAAAAACAAGAGGCGCAGAATGTTTT
>JAYUQS010000076.1:0-14306 GCA_043756645.1 Hyphomicrobiales bacterium
CGCCTTGGGCGTCGGCGAAGTGAAGTTCACCGGCATGGTCACACCAAAGATTAAAACCGTCACTTATGAAGTCGAAGTCACACGCCTCATTTTGCGCAAACTCAAACTTGCAGTGGCCAATGGCGTGATGAAAGCCGACGGCGAAGTTGTCTATCAAGTCACCGACATGAAGGTCGGCTTGTTCGGGCCAGCGGCCTAACAGAATTTCAGGAGAACAGCATGCGTCGTGTCGTCATCACCGGGATGGGCATTGTCTCGTCCATCGGCAATAACACTCAAGAAGTCACCGCCTCGTTGCGCGAAGCAAAGTCCGGCATTGTGGCTGCGGAAAAATACAAAGAGCTTGGCTTTCGCAGTCAGGTGCATGGCCAGCCGAATTATGATTTGGATACCGTAGATCGCCGTGTGCGCCGCTTTATGGGTGATGGTGCGGCGTGGAACTATGTGGCCATGCAGCAAGCCATCGCCGACAGTGGTATGGAAGAAAAAGACCAGAAGAATGACCGTACCGGTTTGATCATGGGCTCTGGTGGTCCATCAACACGCATCCTTGTGGCAGCCGCTGATACGACACGTGAAAAGGGGCCAAAGCGTGTGGGGCCTTTTGCCGTGCCCGCAACCATGTCGTCCACCAATTCCGCCACTTTGGCCACGCCGTTTGGTATTCGCGGTGTGAACTATTCCATCTCATCAGCCTGCGCCACATCAGCCCATTGCATCGGCAATGGCACGGAACTCATTCAATGGGGCAAGCAGGACATTGTGTTTGCAGGCGGCGGCGAAGAATTGGATTGGACCTTGTCTGTGTTGTTTGATGCCATGGGTGCCATGTCGTCGAAATATAACGACTCCACTGCATCCCGCGCTTACGATAAAAACCGCGATGGCTTTGTCATCGCCGGTGGTGCAGGTGTTGTGGTGTTGGAAGAATTGGAACACGCCAAAGCCCGTGGTGCAAAAATCTATGCTGAAATTGTAGGCTATGGTGCCACCTCTGACGGCTATGACATGGTCGCCCCATCAGGCGAAGGTGCTGTCAGATGCATGCGTCAGGCCATGGCCACGGTGAAAGGCGACATCGACTACATCAACCCGCACGGCACTTCGACGCCGGTGGGTGATGCCAAGGAAATTGAAGCTGTACGTGAAGTTTTCGGCAATAAGATTCCACCGATCTCTTCCACCAAGTCTTTGACAGGGCATTCGCTGGGTGCAACCGGCGTTCAAGAAGCGATTTATTCGCTGCTGATGATGCAGAACAATTTCCTCTGCGAAAGTGCCCACATCGAGGAAATTGACCCCGCCTTTGCTGACGTGCCGATTATCAGGAAGCGCATCGACAACGCGAAAGTTGATACAGTCATGTCCAACAGCTTCGGCTTCGGCGGCACCAACGCCACACTGATTATGCAGAGGTACAATGGTTGAGGGTTTGATGAAGGGCAAGCGCGGGCTTGTCATGGGTGTGGCCAATGATCATTCGATTGCCTGGGCCATTGCGAAGTCATTGCATGCGCAAGAAGCTGAGTTGGCTTTCACCTATCAAGGCGATGCTTTCGGCAAACGCTTGGAGCCATTGGCGGCCTCCGTCGGCAGCAACATCATGATCCCCTGCGATGTTGAAGACATTGCAACGGTTGATCATGTGTTTGAGGTGTTGAAGGAAAAATGGGGCAAGATTGATTTTCTGGTTCACGCTATCGGCTATTCCGATAAAAACGAACTCAGAGGCAAATACGCTGATACGTCGCGCGACAATTTCGTCCGTACAATGATTATTTCGTGTTTCTCGTTTACGGAAATTGCAAAACGTGCGGCTACTATGATGCCGGATGGCGGTGCTTTGGTCACACTCACTTATGGTGGCTCCATGCGCGTCATGCCCAACTACAATGTCATGGGCGTGGCCAAAGCTGCACTGGAATCCTCTGTGCGATATCTCGCCAGCGATTTTGGTGCCCAAGGCATCCGCGTCAACGCTTTGTCTGCTGGTCCCATGCGTACGTTAGCAGGTGCTGGCATTGGTGACGCGCGAGCCATGTATAATTTTCAACAGGCTCATGCACCACTCCGCCGCACCATCACCACTGAAGAAGTGGGCGGAGCAGGGCTCTATTTGCTGTCACCGCTGTCGAGTGGCGTGACCGGTGAAATTCATTACGTCGATTCCGGCTATAATATTATTTCGATGCCAAGAACTGAGGACCTCGCCAAAGCATGACCTCCCACGAAACCCTTCTCGACCGTTACGCCGAACTCACCATTAAATCCGGTCTCGGATTAAAGCCGGGACAACAGCTGATGTTGACGGCACCTCTCGAAGCCGTGGACCTGGTGCGCCGTATTACATATCACGCCTACAAGGCTGGCGCGTCATTGGTCACCACACTTTACAACGACGAACAAACCGCCCTGATGCGCTACACCACGGGCCATGATGCAGGCTTCGACGCCGCACCCGCATGGCTGTTCAACGGCATGGCCGAAGCCTTTCGTGATGGCAATTGCGCACGCCTCGCCATCATCGGCGAAGACCCGGCATTGCTGGCAGGGCAGGATGCGGAAAAACTGTCCCGCGCCAGCCGTGCCCGCTCAAAAGCCTATAAGCCAGTCATCGAATTGATCACCGGCTTTGTCACCAATTGGTGCATCATTTCTGCTGCCACTCCATCACACGCCCGCAACATGTTCCCGGATTTGTCCGAAGCACAGGCGATGCAGAAATTATGGGATGCAATTTTCAAATGTACCCGTGCCGATCTGGCTGACCCCATCGCCGCATGGGACGCGCATAACAAAGCCCTGCATGCCCGCGTGAAACTGTTGAACGAAAAGCGTTACGTCGCACTGAAGTACAAAGGCCCCGGCACGGATTTCACATTGGGCTTGGTTGATAATCACGTCTGGGCGGGTGGAGCCTCGATGGCGCGCAATGGCATTTTGTGTAACCCCAATATCCCCACCGAAGAAGTCTTCACCATGCCGCACCGTGAACGCGTGGATGGTGTGGTGCGGTCCACGAAACCGCTGTCATATCAAGGCTCATTGATCGAAGGTATATCCGTGCGCTTTGAAAACGGCCGCATTGTTGAAGGCAGTGCGGAAAAAGGCGGCGACATTTTCAAAAAGATGATCACCACCGATGATGGCGCATCGCGTTTGGGCGAAGTGGCATTGGTGCCGCATTCATCCCCCATCTCGGCATCTGGTTTGGTCTTCAACGAAACCCTTTATGATGAAAACGCCGCCAGCCACATCGCCGTGGGCCAAGCCTATGCGCAGAACATCGAAGGTGCTGTAAAAATGTCAGCAGACGAAAAACTGGCGGCCGGTGTCAACACATCATTGGTGCATGTGGACTGGATGATCGGCTCCGGCGAATTGGATATTGACGGCATTTCGAAAGACGGAAAAGCCGAACCCCTGATGCGCAATGGTGAGTGGGCATAGTGCCTGACATAACGACCACTCAACTGTTGCTTTCGCTTTGCCTTTTTATCGGAGCCACACTTTACACCTCCGTCGGCCATGCGGGGGCATCAGCCTATATCGCGGCCATGGCGCTGTTCGGCATACCCGCCGCCACCATGCGCCCCACGGCATTGGTGCTGAATATTCTCGTCGCCAGTTTCGGTGCCATACGTTTTATGCGTGCTGGGTTTTTTCGGTGGCGGGGCTTGTGGCCGTTTTTGGTTGGCGCATTGCCGATGGCGTTTTTGGGTGGCTATATTCAATTGCCCGGCAATTTTTATAAACCCATTGTTGGCGTGGTTTTGCTGTTGGCGGCCGCACGGCTGCTCTGGCCCACACCGCTTGCCGTGCTGAAGGACTGGCAAGACCCACCAATTTGGGCCGCCATTCCCGCAGGTGCTGCGATTGGATTTCTATCGGGGCTAACGGGAACCGGCGGCGGCATATTCTTAACGCCGCTCATTCTGTTCATGGCCTGGTCAGAAACCAAAACCGCATCCGGCATATCCGTGGTGTTCATCCTGTGCAATTCCATCGCTGGATTACTCGGCAACTACGCCTCACTCAAATCCTTACCCGCCGAATTGCCGTTCTACATGATCGCCGTCATGGCGGGTGCAGTATTGGGCACACAAATCGGCATCCACAAATATGCGAAAGAACATTTGCTGAAAGCGCTGGGCGTGGTGTTGGTGATCGCAGGTGCCAAGTTGATTGGGGTGTATTGAACTCATACCCGTCATTCCAAACGCGAGAGCAGCGCAGCGGATTGAGCGATTTGGAACCCCGCTTTCGTCGCCAAAGCGGGGTTCCCGCTCGCGCTTCGCTTGGCTGGAATGACGAAGTGTGAGATAATGTAGTTATGACCAAACACATCGCCCCTGTATCGCCCGGTGAAATGTTGGAAGTAGAATTCCTCAAGCCGCTGGGTTTGACCAAATACCGCTTAGCCAAAAGCATCGACGTGCCTGCCCAACGTATTGGTGACATCGTTGCAGGAAAGCGCGCAATCACAGCAGAAACAGACTTGCGTCTATGCCGTTTTTTTGGATTGTCAGAGGGATGGTGGCTGCGCTTGCAGGGGAGTTACGATACTGCAACTGCGCGCCGAAAAATTGGCAAAGCATTGGATAAGATTGTGCCTTTTTCCAAAGTGGCTTGAGCAATTGGCAATTTGTTGGATATGCGGTGACGTTGCTGATACGAGCGAACATCGTGCCAAACGCTCGGACATCAAGCGTGTACTAGGTCAGGCCAGCCAATCACAGCCTCTGTACTTTCGAGAAGGAAACAAGAAGCGCATATTACAAAGCGCGGCCTCAAAGCCCTTAACTTTCAAAACCAAGATTTGCAGCATGTGGAATAATGCTCGGACTCAACCTTTTGACAAGGCCTGGGAACAGCTCGCAAAGTACATAGATAGTTCTTCAACCCAGGGAAAGTGGGCAAAGGGAGACCGAATATTCAATATGAACGCCCGGTCAAGTTTTCTAAATATACATCTGTATTTTCTGAAACTATTTGTGTGCGATTATTTAGACAGTGGTCATCTAATTGAAACTACTGAATTTGCTAATTGTCTGATGAATAAGCGGGCTCACCCAGATTTCTACCTCCGATTTTTTAAGTCCGACGAGATGTCCTTTCCTACTTCGGTTGAGGCTTCCGAACACATAGCTGAGTTTGAAGGTACGAAACTGCAATATGCTACGTGGATTTACATCGCTGGCCGAGCGGAAGTAATGTTAATTTTTAATCCAAGCAAAAAAAGAACTGAAGGTATGAGAAATGCCTGGCACCCTAAATTTGGGACAACGAAAATCGCATTGTTCGATCTGTGAGGTACGTGATCAATTCAGAACTAAAATATTCTGATCCTCACAAAATAAACTTGCTCAAATCCGTATTCTTCGCCAACCCGCTCACATGCTTCTGCACGAAGGCTTGATCAATCAACACAGTCTCACCACTTCGATCAGTCGCCGTGAAACTCACGTCGTCCAGCACCCGTTCCATCACGGTTTGCAACCGCCGTGCACCAATATTCTCAACCGTTGAGTTAATCTCCGCCGCCACCCGCGCCAGTTCGGCGACGCCATCTTCCGTCACATCCAGCGTCACACCCTCCGTCATCATCAGCGCCTTGTATTGCTTGATGATGCTGGCTTCGGGTTCCACCAAGATGCGTTGAAAATCCTCTTGTGTCAGCGCTTTCAATTCCACGCGGATGGGTAGACGGCCTTGTAGCTCCGGCAATAAATCCGATGGCTTTGCCACATGAAACGCGCCCGATGCGATGAACAGAATATGATCGGTCTGCACCGGGCCATGTTTGGTCGACACCGTGGTGCCCTCAATCAGCGGCAGCAAATCCCGCTGCACGCCTTCGCGTGAGACGTCACCGGCACGTCCTTCGCGGGCGCAAATCTTGTCGATTTCGTCCAAGAATACGATGCCGTTGTTCTCGACCGCAAAGATGGCTTCGGCAATGATTTTTTCCTGGTCGAGCAACTTGTCGCTTTCCTCGGCCAACAATAATTCATGCGCTTGCGCCACGGTCACGCGCCGCGTCTTGTGGCGGCCGCCAAAGGCTTTGCCCATCATCTCGGATAAGTTGATGACGGAGGCCGAGCCACCCGGCATGCCCGGAATGTCAAATGACGGCACACCGCTATCAGCAACTTGAATTTCGATTTCTTTAGTGTTCAATTCATTGCCGCGCAATTTCTTGCGGAAACTGTCGCGCGTCGCCTCCGAAGCATTGGCCCCCACCAGCGCATCCAAAACCCGCGCCTCAGCATTCATTTCAGCTTGCGCTTCCACTTCCTTGCGGCGCGTTATTTTGACCATACCAATACCAGCTTCCAACAGGTCGCGGATAATTTGATCCACATCACGGCCTACGTAACCGACTTCGGTGAATTTGGTGGCTTCCACTTTCAGGAACGGCGCATTGGCAAGCTTGGCCAAGCGGCGCGCAATTTCGGTTTTGCCTACACCCGTGGGCCCGATCATCAGGATGTTCTTCGGTGTCACCTCTTCACGAATTTGCCCCGTCAATTGCTGCCTGCGCCAACGGTTGCGCAGTGCGATTGCCACAGCGCGTTTGGCGTCATGCTGGCCGATGATATAGCGGTCGAGTTCGGAAACAATTTCGCGTGGGGTAAAGTTGGTCATATGTTTTCCATCCAAGTTACGTCGTCTGGCGAAAGCTCCATCAAAAGGTCGCCTTCAAATTCTGCATAAGGTGTAAAGCCCGCTTTCATGTAAGCAGCAATAGCACGGGCATTGTTTTTATCGGGGTCGATGACGAGACGCGTGGCCCCTTCAGAAAACAGTTTGTGAGCAAAGGCTTTGACAATCAACGTGCCCAAACCCTTGCCCAAATTGGTCGCATCACCAATTGAAATATCAACGCCGCGCTCCGTCATCGCCATGTCTTTCACCCAGGACACTTCCGGGTGCTGCGCTGGCCACCAGCATTGAATGTAAGCGATGGGTTCATCGTTAACGCAAGCAATGAATGGCAAATGCTCGCCCTCTTCAACAGCATAAATCATCGCGAGTTCTTCCGCAGGCTCACCCCACCACTCCTGCCAGTGCGGCTGCACCAGCCAGCTCCGCAGCAGAGTGCGGTGCGCTTCAATAACGGGAATGAAAGTGATCAAACGGTATCCAGCATTTCAACGGTGAGGTTACCATTGGTATACACACAAATGTCGGCCGCAATCTTCATTGACTTCCGGCAGATCGTTTCGGCGTCCATGTCGGTTTCCAGCAAGGCCCGCGCGGCTGCAAGGGCGTAATTGCCGCCAGAACCAATGGCGATCACGCCATTTTCGGGTTCCAACACATCACCGGTTCCCGTGAGCACCAGTGATGTGTTTTTATCCGCCACGATCATCATCGCTTCGAGGCGGCGGAGGTAGCGGTCCATGCGCCAGTCTTTGGCCATTTCAACGGCGGCACGGGTGAGCTGGTTTGGGAATTGTTCGAGCTTGCCTTCGAGCCGCTCAAACAACGTCATGGCATCAGCCGTTGCTCCGGCAAACCCGGCAATCACTTGGCCGGATCCCAAAGGCCGCACTTTCCGCGCATTGCCCTTGATAATGGTCTGTCCCAAGCTGACTTGACCATCTCCTGCGATGACCACTTTGCCCGCCTTGCGAACGGTTAATATTGTCGTACCGTGCCATTGGACGGGCTCTGTCATTGCATTAACCTCTTGTTACAACGGATGAGTTTCGTGAATCGATATGTAAGGTGGCTTTGGTAAATTGCAAAGAGCATTGCGTAAAGCATTGATCTGGTAAGATATAGTCATTCGCCTTTAAGTCTGCTATTGCGCCGTCTCAGAAAGGGCAGCACCCATGCGCACCGCCACCATCGACCGTAAAACCACCGAGACAAAAATTTCCTGCACCGTCAATTTGGACGGCACAGGCGCTTTTGACATCAAGACCGGGGTTGGCTTTTTCGACCATATGATGGAACAGCTGTCGCGCCACTCGTTGATCGACATAACGTTGAAAGCGGAAGGTGACTTGCACATCGACGATCACCACACCGTGGAAGATTCAGGCATCGCCTTGGGTCAAGCCATCGCCAAAGCCTTGGGTGACCGCAAAGGCATTCGCCGTTATGGTTCGTGCGATTTGGCCATGGACGAAACTCTGTCCCGTTGCGCCATTGATGTGTCAGGTCGTGCCTTTCTGGTTTTCAAAGCCGAGTTCCCACGCGACAAGATTGGCACATTCGATACCGAGCTTGTGCGCGAATGGTTCCAAGCCTTCGCCATGAATGCGGGCATCACCTTGCATCTCGAAAATGCTTATGGTGAAAATGCGCATCACATTGCAGAGGCCAGCTTTAAGGCTTTGGCCCGAGCGCTGCGCGACGCGATTGAAATTGATCCGCGCCAGAAGAATCGCATTCCCTCCACCAAGGGGTCGCTCAGTGGGTAAAATTTTAAGGCGACGGGAAGGGACCTCATCCGTCTTGCGCTTTGCGCAATCCACCTTCTCCATCTGCGATGGAGAAGGGACAACGAGCACTCAATGTCCCCTCTCCAACAATGTTGGAGAGGGAGGGGCCCGTCGCGTAAGCGGCGGGAGGGTGAGGTCCCTTCTCTCCACACGTAAAGTCATCCGGAAATGAAAACCGTCATCATCGATTATGGGTCGGGCAATTTGCATTCGGCTCACAAGGCCTTTGAGCGCGCCGCCACGGACTACAAAATCAAGGGCGACATTATTGTGTCTTCGAAGGCGCAAGATGTGGCGACTGCTGATCGCATTGTGTTGCCTGGCGTTGGCGCTTTCAAAGATTGCTGCAATGGCTTGCTGGCGGTTGAAGGCATGCGCGATGCATTGCAGCAGCGGGTGATTGTGGGTGGTTTTCCGTTTTTGGGGATTTGCGTTGGTATGCAGCTCTTGGCCACGCGTGGTCTTGAGCATGAGACAACAAAAGGCTTGGGCTGGTTGGCGGGCGACGTGGTGAAGATCGCGCCGGAGGACAAGTCGCTCAAAATTCCGCACATGGGTTGGAACACCTTGAATGTTCATTCTTCCCACGCATTGTTAAACGATATCGATACGGGTCCGACGGGTTTGCATGCTTACTTCGTGCATTCCTATCACCTGCAGGCGGCTCTCCCCGAAGATGTGATCGCCACCACGGATTATTCCGGAGCCGTAACGGCTATGGTGGGTTATGAGAATATCGCTGGCACACAGTTTCATCCTGAGAAAAGCCAAGCTCTGGGTTTGAAGTTGATTGCGAACTTCCTGCGGTGGAAGCCGTGATCCTGTTTCCCGCCATTGACCTGAAAGACGGGAAATGCGTGCGCCTAAAATTGGGCGATATGACGCAAGCCACAATTTACAACGACAGCCCAGCTGATCAGGCCCGCACCTTTGAGGACCAAGGCTTCAAATGGCTGCATGTTGTCGACTTGAACGGCGCATTTGAAGGGCAGTCAATAAATGGTTTCGCAGTCGAATCGATTTTGAAAGCCACCAAGAACCCCGTGCAATTGGGTGGCGGCATTCGCACTCTGAAGCACATTGAAAGCTGGCTCGACAAAGGTTTGGCCCGTGTCATCCTCGGCACTGTTGCCGTGCGCGATCCTTCGCTCGTGAAGGAAGCTTGCAAACTTTTCCCCGGCAAAGTGGCTGTAGGGATTGATGCCAAGGGCGGCAAGGTGGCGGTTGAAGGCTGGGCCGAGGCGTCGTCTTTGGGCGTGGTTGAACTTGCACAGAAATTCGAAGGCGCTGGCGTGTCCGCGATTATCTATACCGACATTGATCGCGACGGCATTCTCGCGGGCATCAACTGGACATCGACGATCAATTTGGCAGAGGCTGTTGCCATACCCGTCATCGCGTCTGGCGGCTTGGCCTCAATAGACGATATCAACCGCATGCTGCAGCCTGATGCGCAAAAGCTCGAAGGTGCGATTACCGGACGTGCTTTATATGACGGTAGACTTGATCCGGCGGCGGCGTTGAAACTCATTTCGGAGGCGAATCGATGACAAAAGTGCTGCTGATTACCGGTGGTTCCAGAGGTATTGGCGCTGCCACTGCACGGCTTGCAATGGCGGAAGGCTATGCCGTTGCGATCAACTACGTGGGCGATAAAAAAGCTGCTGATACTCTTGTGGAAGAACTTGGCGTGAGAGCCATCGCAGCACAAGGCGACGTCGCCAAACTCGTTGATGTTGAGCGCATGTTCGCTGAAACCGAAACCGCTTTTGGGCCAGTCACCCACGTCGTGAATTCCGCAGGCATCACCGGCAGGTCTTCGCGTCTTGATGCGTGTGATCCGCAAGTCATCGCCGATACGATAAATATTAACCTCACCGGAAATATTTTTGTTTGCCGTGAAGCGGTAAAGCGCATGTCCACCAAACATGGTGGCAAGGGCGGCGTCATCATCAATCTTTCATCCGCCGCAGCAACACTTGGAAGCCCCGGTGAATACACATGGTATGCCGCATCGAAAGGTGGCATCGATGCCTTCACCATTGGCCTCGCCAAAGAGGTGGCGATGGAAGGCATTCGCGTGGCTTCCGTCACACCCGGCATGACGGACACCGAAATTCATGAGCGCTCTACTGGCGACCAAGCCCGCGTCGAACGCATCCGCCCGACCATCCCCATGCAGCGCATCGGCAAGGCGGAAGAGATTGCGCATGCCATCATGTTTTTGCTGTCGGATAAAGCCAGCTACATCACAGGCACCACATTGCGTGTGGCTGGAGGCCGTTGATGTTGAAAGCCCGGGTCATACCTTGTCTTGATGTAAAAGACGGGCGCGTCGTCAAAGGCGTCAACTTCGTTGACTTGCGCGACGCTGGAGATCCTGTTGAAGCTGCCAAAGCCTATGATGCTGCGGGTGCTGATGAACTCTGCTTCCTCGACATTGCGGCCACCCATGAAGGCCGCAGCACCATGTTGGATGTGGTGAAGCGCACTGCGGAGTGTTGCTTCATGCCACTCACAGTGGGCGGTGGCGTTCGCACATTGGATGACATTCGCAATTTATTGTTGGCGGGTGCTGATAAAGTCTCGATCAATTCTGCAGCCGTTGCAAACCCGGACTTCGTAAAGCTAGCCGCAGAGAAATTCGGCAGTCAGTGTATTGTCGTATCAATCGATGGCAAAGAAACCGCACCCGGAAAGTTTGAAATCTTCACCCATGGCGGACGCAAAGCAACCGGCATCGATGCTGTTGAATTCGCAAAGCAGGTGAACGCGCTTGGAGCAGGCGAATTGATGCTGACCTCAATGGACCGCGACGGCACTGGCGAGGGATATAATTTAGACTTCACCCGTTCTATTGCAGATTCCGTCTCAATTCCGGTCATCGCCTCGGGCGGTGTAGGCACACTTGCTCACCTTGTTGCTGGCATCAAGCAAGGCCACGCCACCGCCGTGCTGGCCGCCTCGATTTTTCATTTCGGAACCTTTACAATTGCCGAAGCAAAGCAGGCAATGGCTGAAGCTGGTATCGCTGTGAGGATGCAATAATGGGGCAATTTGATCAACTCGAAAAACTGTACAGCGACATCAGTGCAAAAGCTGGTGCAGCGCCCGATGAGTCATATACTGCAAAGCTTATCTCCAAAGGCGTTGCCAAATGCGCCAAGAAATTTGGTGAGGAAGCGGTTGAATTGGCACTCGCTTCCGTCGGCAATGACAAGCAGGACGTGGCGAATGAAGCTGCCGACGTGCTCTATCATTTTCTGGTGCTCTTGAAGGCAGCAGGGGTGGCACCCGAAGTTGTGATGGCGGAATTGAAACGCCGCGAAGGCACTGGTGGCCTAGTCGAAAAGGCGTCGCGTAAAGATGGTTGAATTTGCCGAAGACTTCGCCCGCGAAGTCTCCCCCTTCAGGCGTTTTGCGCGTGATGAGTGGTCCGCCCTTCGCGCCGACACGCCCATGACCTTGACGCAAGACGACCTCAATGAAGTGCGGTCCCTCAACGACTTGATTGACTTGGACGAAGTCGAAACCATTTATCTGCCGCTTTCTCGTTTACTGAACCTCTATGTTCAAGCCTCGCAAAAACTCTTCCACGCCTCCAACATGTTTCTGCATCGACATGACTTGAAAGTACCTTATGTCATCGGAGTTGCGGGTTCCGTGGCGGTTGGCAAAAGCACGTCAGCCCGCATTTTGCGTCGCCTGCTCTCGCGCTGGCCCTCGCATCCAAAAGTCGATCTGGTGACCACCGACGGCTTCTTAATGCCCAATGCTGCGCTGCATCGTGAAGGTCTGATGAACCGAAAAGGGTTCCCGGAGTCTTATGATCTGCAACGCATCCTGCGCTTCATGGCCGATATCAAATCCGGTGAACGCGACGTCGAAGCGCCACTCTATTCGCACCTCACCTATGATGTGCTGCCCGATAAAACTCAAATTGTCGACCAACCCGATATTTTGATTATCGAGGGTATCAACGTCCTGCAAACTGGTCGCCCGCCGCGTGATGGTCGTGGTATCCCGAATACTTCCGATTTTTTTGATTTCTCTATCTTCATTGATGCTGATGAGTCTGATTTGAAGAACTGGTACATTGATCGCTTCTTCACCTTGAAGAACGGCGCTTTCAAAGACCCGAAATCTTACTTCCATCGTTACGCCGCTTTGACCGATGAAGAAGCAACAGATACCGCAACCCGGATTTGGAATTCCATCAATCTTGCAAACTTGCGGGAAAACATTTTGCCGACACGTCCCCGTGCCGATTTGGTGTTAAGAAAAGGATCAGATCATAAAATCCGCAGTGTCTTTTTGCGCAAACTTTAGGAGCACATAATGTCAGGTGAAGCCAATCTCGAGATTCTTTTGGCATCAATGGAGCCAACGCTTGACGAAAGTCCGTATGGATTTGTCACTGTTCCAGATGAACAGCCATTTGCTGATGTAAGTGATGTGTTTGCTGTCATTCGTGAATCTGAAGGTGTGACTCTGGTTGCTCCAATTGACCAGCTGAAAAAAATGGGGATTACATGTGATTTACAGTGGGCAAGAATTACGTTGACGGTACACTCGTCACTATCTGCTGTTGGCCTGACGGCAGCCTTTGCCAAAGCCTTGGGAAACAAGGGCATCAGCGCCAACGTGATCGCAGGCTATTTTCATGACCACATTTTAGTTCAATGGCAGTTGCGCCACGAAGCTATGGTAGCGCTTGCAAGTTTTAAGAAGTGATTTCTACCTCCGCTTACCAGTCATTGCCACCACATCATCTGTGTCGTCCAGCAACGCCAGCATTGCCTTTCGTGCGGCGAGGGGGTCGCTTACAATAACAGCTCGCGCAATGGCTTCATGAAGCTTCACGGCTTGCCGATAACGTGGATTGCGTTGTGTGGTGTAGTCAAACAAGTTGGCAAGTGTTTCATCAATCAGAATGTTGAAGGGTACAAGCAGGTCATTATTGGTGGCAGCCAAAAGGGCTTCATGAAACTGCACATCAGCCTCAACCATTTCCGTATGAGTTTTGGCGTCACGCATATCATTGAGGGCTGCAACCAACTGATCGATTTGTTTTGTTGTACGTTTGGACGCTGCCAATTCAGCAATCCCGGGCTCAACAATGCGGCGGAATTCTTGCGTTGAAATCAGAAACGCTTTCCGATCAGTAGCAGAACGATGCCAAGCCAGTACATCGCGGTCCAGCAAGTTCCAACGCATTTTGGGCTCGACGCGTGACCCGATTTTTGGCCGTGATGCGATCAAACCTTTGGCGGAAAGCGACTTGATCGCCTCGCGCACCGCTGTGCGGCTGGCGTTGTAAATCCGGCCCCACTCCGCTTCATTCGGAAGCAACGTTCCCGGCGCAAATTCACCACCCAGAATGCGTTCACCAATACCCTGCGCGATCAAACTGTGCAGTTTTCCCCCGGCTTTGGTTTTGCTACTTTGCCTCGGCTTAATTGTCATACAAATTCCTTGATCGCGCCGTTGCGTCACACTATGGTCGACACCTGCTTCTGCGCAAGCCCCGTTGTTACAGGGCACAGCAAAGCATTTAACTTGGGAGGACTACCACATGATGAATCGTAGACATTTCTTCGCAACCACCGTTGCCGCCGCCGTTGCTTTAACGTCGGGTGTTGCACTTGCACAAGGCAAGGGCTTGGTTGGTATTTCGATGCCAACAAAATCTTCAACCCGTTGGATTTCTGACGGCGAATCCATGGTGAAGGAATTCACTGCATTGGGTTATGAAGCCGATCTTCAATATGCAGAAGACGACATTCCAAACCAATTGGCACAGATTGAAAACATGGTCACCAAGGGTGCCAAGGTTTTGATCGTCGCCGC
>JAYUQS010000077.1:0-14172 GCA_043756645.1 Hyphomicrobiales bacterium
CCCACCAGTTCGCCGCGCACGTCATAACCATAGGCGGCGTTGTTGTTGATTTCGACATTGACCAATTGGCCAGCGACCGTCTTCAGCACCATGAACACCGGCGCTCCGGTCTTGGCGGGATCAGCCAAGGCCGGGCGGAACACGGAGATTGATTCATAGTCTGTATCCAGCACGAAGCGGGCGATATCAAATTCGTGGGGCGCTGAATTGGTGATCGCCATCTGGCCGGTGAAATTAGACGGCGCGGAGACATTGCGGTGGAAATTATGCATCATCAGGGCAGGCCCGATGGCGCCTTTTTTCAGAAGTTGCTTCATCTCCACATAGGCCGGGTCAAAGCGGCGCATGAAGCCGATCTGCACCAGGCGCTTGCCCGCCTTCACTTCAGCGGCGATGACATCAAGGCACTCTTTTGACATTTGCGACAACGGTTTTTCGCACAGCACGGGCTTGGCCGCTTCAACACAGGCTTTTGACAGGGCTGCATGGGTGTGGTCGGGGCTGGCGATCAACACGGCGTCAACGGCACTGTCGGCAATGACCGCATAGGGGTCGGTCGTCACATGCAGGGCACCGGTGTCGTCGGCCACTTTTCTTGCCCGCGCCGCATCGGCGTCACAGACATATTGCAGGGTGACATGGCCAAGCTCACGCGCCAGAATTCTGGCGTGATCTGCCCCCATGATGCCAGCGCCGATCAGGCCTACACGTATGGTCATTTCTGATTTACCTTTGCGACTTTTCGTTCGTAGCGCGCTTCCATCTGGGCCTGGGCCTCTTTGCTGCCATCGTGCCAGGTGCCGAACAGCTTATCGAGCGCCGTTGTGCCGTCGGCGTAGTTCACCTCGAAATACTTGTGGTGCAGATAATGGGCATAGGCATGGGTATCCACGGCGCTGTCCTCGCCCGCTTCAATCTTGTCGAAGCCCACGTGGCCCACAACCGCGCCGGTGCCGGTGATCTGCAAATTGTAGAGCAGCAGCAAGGGGTGCGACGGCAGGATCAGATGGATCAGCGAGTCCGACCAATAGAGCAGATGCTCGACGGGGTGCATGGAGAGGCTCGACCACGGGCTGGGATTGACCGAATTGTGATGCACGGAATGAATGTATTTGTAGAGGATCGGCACATGGATCAGCCGGTGGACGCAGTAGAAATGCACCTCATGGTAGATCGGCAGCACCAGCGCAAAGACCACCAGCCATAACGGATTCTCGGCGAATGTCGTCCACGGGCCCCAGCCATTGGCAAAACTCCACAGGCCGAACACTTCATAGGCCGTCCAGATCGGCACACCGGTGGCGAATGTCCGGATGATGTTGTCGATGTTCTGGCTCTTGAACATGAACACGTCGCTGGGCTGTTCAGACGGCCACCTGGAATTGTATTTGAAGTGGTTGCCTTGCGCACGCTTGACGTAAAGCCACAGTTCGAGTGCACCATAAATGACTAGAACCAAAAGTGCATTGCGGGCGAACAGGCATGCAATCCAACCCGGCGCAAATGTTTTCATCGTCTCAATTGATGGCGTGAGATAAATCCATTGCAACAAAGCCACAGCGATGAACAACAAATTCCACGGGAACAAATAGCCGATCAACCAATTGACGTACTTCATCGGCTCACGTGGCCACGTGAGATAAGGTGCCAGACCCAGAGGTTCTTTTGGGTTCCAATCGCCGCGCTTGTTGCGTGTGCCAAATTTTAGATCATCCATAAAATTTCAACTCGCTTCCATAAATTTCATCAGTACACGTACGATATTATTCGTGTATTGCTTTTCATGCCGCGTTGCCTTCGATCTCAGCTTCGAGTGTGGCCATTGAAGCACCACCTGCCATGAGGTCCGTTATCTCTTCACGGGTCTTTTCGCCTTTGCGGAAGTCGGCAGCGATGGCACCGCGAATGAGAACAGCGAAGTGATCGCCGACAGCCATGGCATGCATGACTTGGTGGGTGATGAAAATCACGGCGAGGCCGCGCTTCTTGGCTTCATTGACAATGCGAAGAACGTGGGACGCTTGCTTCACGCCGAGAGCAGCGGTGGGTTCGTCCAGAATGAGCACGCGGGCACCAAAGTGAACGGCACGGGCGATGGCGAGAGACTGACGTTCACCACCTGAAAGACCACCAACCAATCTGTCGCCGTCATCAATGCGTGTAATACCGAAATCGCGCACAGCTTTCACGGCAATCTCATTGGCCTTTTTGCGGTCGTAAACTTTGAAAGGTCCCCAGCCCTTGGTGGGCTCAACACCGACAAAAAAGCTGCGGCCAATGCTCATCAACGGGAAAGTGCCCCCGAATTGGTGCACAGTCGCAATGCCCATGTCGCTGGCTTGGCGCGGATTGGTGAAGTTCTGCGGTTTCCCGTCCATTTCCAATTGGCCAGAGGTGAGTGTGTAAACCCCGGATAGAATCTTGATCAGCGTGGATTTGCCCGCACCGTTGTCGCCCAAAAGACACAACACTTCGCCCGCTTTCACTTGCAGCGAAATGTCGTTCAGCACTTCAATGGGGCCGAAGGATTTATTGACGTTCTTGAGCGCGAGGATTGGTGTTGACACGTTTTCTCTCACTTCTTTTTCGGCGCGTAAGACAGCGCCATTTTGCGGAATGTGTTGTTCATCAAGACGGCGGCGAGCAGCAAAAGGCCGATGATGGTGCTGGACCAATTGCGATCAAAGTCAGTGTAGTAAATGCCTTGGGTGACGATGGCGAAGGTGATGGTGCCGAAGAAAATTCCGATGACGGAGCCAAAGCCACCGGTCAACAAGACACCACCGACTACAACAGCGATGATGGAGTTGAAAATATAGGACTGCCCGCCTGATACTTGTGCGGAGTTGAAGAGAATAGCGTGGCACATGCCGACGAAGGCTGCACTCGTGGCAGAAAGCACGAAGAGTGTCATCGTCAATTTGCGGGTGGGAATACCTGCATTGCGCGCCGACTCCTTGTCGCCGCCCATAGCGAAAATCCAGTTCCCGTATTTGCTGAAATGAACAAAAAATACATAAATCACGACTGCGGCCAGCCACCATGCGATGAGGACTTGGAACTGCTTGCCAAAATAGAGATCGCCGAAAATAGCTTTTGCAATCAGCGGTGCTTTGATGGCAACGCTGGTTGTGCCTGTGATGATAACAGACATGCCGAGGACCGTTCCCGCCACTACAAACAACGTACCGAGTGTGACAATGAATGAGGGCACGGCTGTGCGTACAACCAAGTAGCCGTTGATCAACCCAATGACGACACCGAGGATCAACACTGCTGCGACAGCCAACCAGATGGACTGTTGAAAATGGCCTGCAATAATTGCTGTCGTCATGGAACCCGCTGGCACCATAGAGCCAACGGAAATATCAAGTTCACCTGCAATCATGAGCAAGCCGACGGGGATTGCAATAATCCCAAGGCCAGCGGCAATGTTAAGCCACGATGCGAAAGCTCCGACCGACAGGAAGCTTAGGCCGCCTTGAAAACAGAAGAAAACAAACATGGCGAGAAGACCGATGAAGGCACCGGTTTCTGGACGCCGGAACAATCCGCCAAAGGCTGCTCGCTGCCGCCCTGCTACTGTATCACTCATTTGCTACGTCCTCCGCCCTTTGCTGCCACAGACTTGCGGCTTGTCTTTTCTCAATTGAAAGTGGCCCGGGACAGTTCACCCCGGGCCACTTTCAGATTTGTAACTTAGCGTGCGCCCGCCGTAACGCCCTTCAGCGTTGCTTCGATGTTGGTTGCATCAATGACACCAGGTCCTGTGAGTACAGGGAATGTTGGCAAGATGTTGCCGAAGTCGATGTAGTTGGCGAGTAGGTTGGTGGCGATGTTGCCCTGCAAGTAAGGCTGTTGATCAATGGCGAAGCCTTGTGTGCCCGCCTTGATACGATCAAGACCTGACTGGTTGAAGTCGAAAGAAGCAAGCATGGCCTTGCCAGTCTTGCCAGCCTGTTCAACACCCAAGGCAGCACTGTCAGCGTCGCCAGCGGAGATGGTAATCACGCCGTCAATCGTATCGTCTTTCAACAATGTCGCTTTGATGGCTTCCGCAACTGCTGTTGGGTCACCAAAGCTTGAAGCTGGCAAAGGCAACTGGGTTGACTTGGAACCAGCCTTGGCAGCACCATCCATCACGCCACGGCAACGGTCTTCGAGGTTACCAGCACCTGGTACTGTGTTGACGCAGATGATGTTCTTCACGCCCTTTTTGGCATAATATTCACCAGCAGCAAGGCCAGCCGGATATTCTTCGTTGCCAACATAGTTGAGAGCGCCGAGTTCCTTGGCCTTGTCACTGCCGCCAGCGTTCATCAAAATGATTTTAATGCCCTTTTCCATGGCTTCCTTGATCGCTGGATCTTCTGCATCTGGAACCCAGTTCGGCACCACGATGCCATCAACGCCTTGGCTGATGGCCGTGCGCACGAGTTGGGCGGCGTCTGCACCGATGTTGTCATAGGTCTGGAGTTGGAGATAGGTGCACGAACCGCCATTGGCCACAACGGCCAGGCAAGCATCGTCCATGCCCTTCTTGATCTTGTTGAAGAACAAGTCATCAGACTTGCCGCCAACAACAGCGATTTTCGCAGCCATGACTGTTGGTGCAAACACGGCCAAGGCTGTTGTTGCTGCCAATACAGTTAGAAATTTCTTCATGCTTTTTTCTCCCAATGAGCCGTCGTGCGGCAGTTATTTCTTGTCTCGGATGACGCAAGCGATTTTCCGCCTTGCGCCTCGCGAGACTGATGTTAAAGATGGCATCAGGTTTTACTTCAAGATCAGAAAGAACATCAAATGATTGTTAAAACATCAATTATTGTTGCATTGCGGTATGTTTCGGACGAAATTCAAACTCAACCGTTTGCAGCTTCTAACTTTGATTGTGTTGATGTGAATTGGATCATTTGATGCCCGACAAAGTTGACCCTCTCGATAATATTCGGCGTGGCCCTTCTGTTGCGGCCATTGCTTCTGTTGCAGGTGTCGGCACGGCAACCGTAGACCGTGTGTTGAATGGCCGCGAGGGGGTGCGTGATAAGACGCGGAAGAAAGTACTCAAGGCCCTTGATACGCTACAATCTTCTGACAAAAGACCAAGTTCCGAAAATCAGACCAATTACAAAGTCGCATTCCTGTCTGACAGTGGGCAAAGCTTTCGCGAAACATTGGAATCTGCTGTTTGGGAAACGGTGAGACAAAGACCAAACATTCAGGTGACATTTGATGGTTTCAACACCTCGAAACTCGATACGCTGCGTTTTGCAAATATCATTGAGCGCACGGCTGAAACTGCGCAGGCTATTGTCATCGTTGCCCGCGAAGACCTCATCATCAATCGCGCAGTGCGTAATGTTGTGGGTCGCGGCGTTCCAGTGATTTGCTTGACGACTGACCTACCCACATCGGGGCGAACAGCTTATGTCGGAACTGATCAAGCAGGATCGGGAGCGACCGCCGCCTATCTCATGGGGCAAGTTATTGGAAACCGGGAAGCCAACATTCTATTGGTGAATTCCGCACCCTATCGTGTGCAAGAAGAACGGGAGCTTGGATTCCGGAGAGTTTTGCGCACCGAATTTCCACAGCTCCGTGTCGACGAGCGGGTAAACTCCCATGACGAGTCAGGGCATGTGTTCCCGATTGTTCTGCGCTACATCGAAGAACATGGACCGCCAACAGGCATCTACAATGTGGCAGCCGGAAATGTTGGCATCGGCAAAGCGCTCACTGAGGCGAAGCTTGTAGGAAAGACCGTATTCATCGGCCACGAGCTCAATGCGAATTCGCGCATGTTGCTTGAGGCAGGAATTATGAACTTTGCCATTGGTCACGATGTTGCACAGGAAGTCGAATTGGCTTTGGACTGCGCAATCCAAGCTGCGGGACGCAAACCAGTAACGCCGCCTGCCTTTACCCGCATTCGCATTTACACCAAGTACAGCTGCAACTGAGGACTCTTTTATGAGATATCGCACATTTGGTCGTACTGGTTGGCAGATCAGTGAAATTGGCTTTGGTGCATGGCAGCTAGGCGGCGATTGGGGCAAGGTTGATGACAAAGCTTCGATTGACACACTGCATTACGCATTCAACAAAGGGATCAATTTTGTCGACACTGCGGAACTCTATGGCAACGGACATTCCGAAGAGGTAATCGGGCAAGCGTTGAAGCAATGGAGCGGTGACAAGATCTATATTGCCACGAAAACGCGTCCCATCATCTGGCCCGATGCAAATGATGATGCGCCTCAAATGCGGGGACGATTTCCAGAATGGTATCTGCGCGACACTATCGAAAAATCACTCAAACGATTGCAAGTCGAACGCATTGATCTTTTCCAACTACATTCGTTCATGCCCTCAGCTATTGAAGAACTGGACTGGCTGGAAACTTTGATGAAGTTGAGGCGCGAAGGAAAGATTGATCGTATTGGTGTCTCGCTTCGCGACAATCGCCCTCAAGAAGGTGTTGGCCTTGTGGCGGCGGGACTGGTTGATTCGGTGCAGTGCATTTTCAATATGTTTGAGCAGCGCCCCGCAGGTGATCTGTTTCGAGAGGGCGACCGAACCAACACGGCCTTCATCGCACGTGTGCCCCTGGATTCAGGCTCGCTCGTCGGACACTGGACGCCGGAGAGTTACGCTGTTTTTGAACCCGGCTCACAACCCCACACAATGTTCAGGGGAAACCGTTTTGTGGAAACACTGGCCCGCGTCGAAAAGCTCAAGACACTTTGCAAACCCCATTACTCCACACTTGCTGAAGCCGCCATGCGATATGTGTTGTCTGCGCCACAACTCTCAACACTTATTCCTGGGATGCAGAACCGTGCCCAAGTTGACATGAACATTGCCTATTGTGATGGCGCTGCTTTCCCGGAGGTGCTGACGAAAGCATTGCCACATCACACTTGGATCAGGAACTATTATCTGTGAACGATTTCAACCAACACCGATTTGAACTGTTGCTGCCTTGGCAACTGTGCGACATCATTGCCGCCTCGCCCATCGCTTATATTCCGATTGGTACATTTGAGTGGCATTGTGAACACCTGCCCATTGGCCTCGACGCGCTCACGGCGCATGGTCTATGTTTGCGTGCTGCTGCGAAAACCGGAGGCGTGGTATTGCCAGCGCTGCATTATGGCACGGGCGGTGGCCATGGAGACTATCCGTTCACAATTATGATGCCCAAGCCTGATGAAATAGAAACTCAACTGGCGTTTACAATTTCAAAACTTGAATCTTTCGGATTCAGAAAAATTATTGTCTTCTCAGGTCATTTTCCAGATGCGCAACTTGATATGATTGACCGATTGGCGGCAAGCCATTCACACCGTGGCTTTACTGTGGTTGCGACTGCCGTAAATCGCATTGAGGGCCTTGATAAAGCCCCCGACCACGCCGGCGTGTTTGAGACAACGCTACTGTACGCCCTGCATCCGAACCTTGTGCAAATGAACCGCCTTCCGTCGCTGGCCAATGTTCCTTTAACATTAGATGATTGGAGCGAGACGCGTCACGACCCCAAGCATCCGGTCTTTGGTGTGTTCGGACCTGATCCCCGCAGCTTTGAGCGACCGAGCGCTGCAAATATGCTTGCAGCTGCTGTGGATTGGCTCGCCGTACAAGCTGCCATTTGAAATACAAAACTATTTTGCGGCCTTCAGCTTTGAAGGCGCGTATGACAGTGCAAGTTCGCGGAACTTTTCGTTCATCAGCATGGCCAGAACGAGTGTCGTACCAATGACAAAGTTGGCCCAGTTGGGCTCAATTTTTGTAAATGAAATGCCTTTGTTGACGATGGCGAATGTGAGCGTGCCCATGAAGATGCCCATGACTGAGCCAAATCCGCCTGTCAGCAATACACCTCCGACGACGACACTGGCGATAACGTTGAAGATGTAGCTCATGCCGCCCGAGACTTGTGTGGTGTTGAAGAGAATCGCTCCGCACATGCCGACGAAACTGGCAGCAGTTGCCGATAGAATGAAAAGTGAAATGGTAACGCGCTCAGTCGGGATACCTGCATTGCGGGCACTTTCTTTGTCGCCACCCAAGGCAAAGACGCCATTTCCCCAAGGGCTCTTGTGCAGCAGAAAATAGAATACGGCAGCAATACCCAACCACCAGAAAATTCCAACACGGAACATTCCGCCTAGAGCGTTTTGAATTTAGACGGAATCACTCGCCTTCTCCCTCCCCCTTGTGGGGAGGGTCGGGGTGGGGGTCGGGCGGTCTCAAAAACAACAAAGAAAACAATAACAAGCAGCGGAATGACCCCCACCCTAACCCTCCCCACAAGGGGGAGGGAAAGATTCAAATTTGGATCCGTCAAACTTCAAATTGCTCTAAGGCTTCGCCGAGCAAAGCTTTCGTAAAGGGATCAGCAGTGAGAAAAACGCCGGTAGAGCCTTTGAGTGATCGGCGTATTGCGCAATCCATAGTATAAGGATGGCGATGTCGCTAAACTTGATTTGCGCGACCTTAACATCGCCAAGCTTAGGATAGATCAGGCGGTTCAGAAAATCGTGGTAGAGAATCTGAGTTCCCTTGCGCCTTTTCGAAACGACGGTTTCCAAAAATATCGCTCCGGCCTGCCGGAGTGTTGGATTGCTAACACGCTCATCCCTGATGGCCGCTGAATCGAGGTCTTTTGCAATATCACCCTGATGGCATGCAAGAGGTCGGCGGTTCGATTCCGCCTGGCTCCACCAATCCAGTCTTAAAATGATATGAGAAACTTGGCCGAGACGGGTATGTAAATCGGGCAGATTGAACCGTCTTGAATTTCAGCGCGCCCTATATGCCTGATTGTCATTGAATGAATCATTCACACACTGTCCGTCATGGCCTGCTTCACGCCAATTAGATTCACACATCTTTTGGAGGCGATAACCGAGTCGCAAAACGCTTAGAATATTCGATTTAAGTAACTATGTTAAATATATAATTCCGTCATCCTCGCGAATGCGGGGATCCAGACTTTCCACCAACTCGCTTGTTGAAAGTCTGGATTCCTTAGGTTCGCGGGAATGACGGTTTTTAGGGGATTGTCGTGGTTTTTGAGAGCCCGAAAACGACCCCAAAAGATGTATGAATAGGATAGGCCTAAAGCGGGCCATGACGTTTGGTTGGTTATGGCTCAATCAAGAACGATCAGAGGATAAAGAACATGCTGATGATTGCCGATATTGCTGCGGGCAGGCCATAGGGAATGGCGCGTTCGGCGGATTTGGTCAGAAGTTGCTTGACGAAAGCTGGCAATTTGCTGCCTTGGAACCATGGGTTCCACTGGTATAAAAATTTCAAAATAGCAATGAACCCGACGGCCGCGAGTGTGAGCAGGATCACGAATATCAGGATCTTTTCCGGCCCCATCCACAGGGCAATGGCGCCGACAAATTTAACGTCGCCGCCGCCCAACCAGCGCAACTGCCAAAACACAAGGCACATGACAAAGACGAGGACGCCAATGCCGACATGCAGCAAAACCGGCAATGTGCCCCAGGTTGCCAAGGCATAGGGAATGAATAAACCGACGAGGCCATAGGACACGGCGTTTGGAATTTTGTATGTGGTCACATCACATATCGCGCCGTAAACCACAGCAAAACAAAATATCATCAGCAGGGCGGAGGTGATCATGGTTTCAAATCAATGTGGAACGATTTTTACTTATCACGCAACATCAACTGACGGAAATAGATGATATGGTTTAAGCCGCAGAGTGCCAGCATGGTGATGGCTGTCAGGGCCAGTGTGACGTTGCTGGTGGTGAGGATTGCAGGATCGAACACAAATGACAGGTCAGCCACGCTGCGCGCGCGCAGGCTGCGTTCCAGCGTCCACGATATCATCAGGACGGTGACCGCAAGGGCCGTGTGGCCTAAAGCTGCCGTGGTGATGAGGTTGCGTTTGGCATAGGCCAAAAGTGGCAAGGCGAGACCCATGAACAACAGCAGGAACGGCACCAGCGGATGATTGGCCGTTGCACTGCCGAGTGCTGTACTAAAGGGATCAGCCAAGCGGCGCAAGGGAACAGACAGCCGCCACAGGGTTTCCGATGCAGGAAAGGCATTGAGGAAGAAGGCCACGCAGTCACCGGCAATCAGCGTTGTAAAGACGCCGGCCGCCAACATATTTTGCCAAGCAAAAACCCGATTTCCCGTATGAGAGCTGATTCGCATGTCCTGCAATTTGACGTTGGCGGTTTAATTTGAGGTTAATGTACACTCAAATCGTGCTTTTTCGACCCAAATTTCTCCCGATTATGGTTTCCGCGTGGTTAATCACGGAATTTTTATGTCAGAATGGCGGCGATTTTTGCGGGCATAGTTAATAAAATTGTCTTTAAATTTGCTGTATCGGCCACTGTTTGAACGCACATTTCGGTATCTAATACATTGATAAAACAACGAAAAAAATAATTCATTGCAGTTGACACGGATTTTCTGCAGTCAGCGATTTGTTGATTTGATTGATTCGACACACAGGCAAGTTAATGATACGTTAAGTTGTCTAGAGAAAATGAGGGGATCGGGGGATCCTGGTCTTCACATCGGTTCTGGTTCTGAAACGGACGGCAAAAATCCGCTTTCAAAATGTAACGTGTAACCTCAATGGAGATAATCCTATGACCGAAATTTTGAACCTTGCCCGCAGCCTGCACAATGACGACAGCGGCGCTGCATTCATCGAATACACAGTCTTGCTCGGCGTGATCTTGGCCGTGGCCATTGCAGTCATCACCAGTGTAGGTACTTGGGGCGGAGCCCGCTGGGTAAACTTGGACAACCAGCTTAAACTTACGCCATAAATCCAGATTTATGTAAATCTATTCCTGCTGGTTTACAGAACCGGCAGGAACACTTTCAATCATTCTGACATCTCGGCGGGAAGCATGCGTCTCAACAGTTTCATGATGTTAATCTTGGCCATTGTGTTTGGCGGTGCTGCGGTTGTGATTGCCAATGTCTGGCTGGCCAACCAGAACCAGCCGCAATTGGCGACAGCACCGGTTGTCGCTGAAGAGCTGTCCACCATTGTTGTTGCCGCCAAGGACTTTAACTTTGGTGACCCTTTGCAAACTGAAACATTGCGTGAAATTTCCTGGCCCCGGGCTTCGGTGCCTGCGGGGGCCTTTGCTAAAATCATAGAATTGACCAGTGATGGCCGCCGTGTGGCGCTGACGTCAATCACGACCAATGAACCCATTCTGAAATGGAAAATTTCCGGTGCGGGTGGCAGGGCATCGCTTGCCGCCGCTGTGACCGAAGGCATGCGCGCCGTTGCGGTGCGCGTCAATGACGTGGTGGGTGTGGGTGGTTTCGTGCTTCCGGGTGACCGTGTCGATTTGATTTACATTCGTACACAGGTGAAAGACGATTCAGAAAGCCGGTCCACTGACGTTCTGATTCAAAATACCCGTGTGCTTGCCGTCGACCAATCTGCCGACGAGAAAAATGACAAGCCTGTTTTGGCCAAGGTGGTGACTGTTGAAGTTTCCACCATTGATGCGCAGAAACTGGCGCTGGCCCAGGAAACAGGGTCCATCTCGCTGTCGCTGCGCGCCTCAGGTTCACTCGACCAGGCCCCGGCCCAGCGGATTGTTGAAGAAGAGCTGGTGTCATCGCCGTCTGTCTATATGGCAAAACTGGATGAGCGCGATCTGGCGCAAAAACGTTTGGAAGCTTCGCTCACCGCTAAAATTGCATCCGTAGAAGATAAGCTGTCGGCCAGCGTGTCGGAGAGTGACAGCAGCAAGGAAGCGCTGTCGGCCAAGCTGCTTGAAATTGAACAGCGCTTGAAGGGCGATATTGACAATGCCGGCGAGGACGCTGCGGCTCTTCGTAAAAAATATGCGGACCTTGAAGCTGCAATTGCGGCCTCAAGCGGCAAGACCAATGAAGAATTGCGGAAACGCTTGGCAGATTTTGAAGCCAGTTTACGCGGTTTGGGCAACACGCCTGAAACCGTGTCAGAAGTTGAAGCGGTTGAATTGGAGCCTGTCAAAACCACCGTTACAATTGGCGTGACACGCGGCACCAAACGCGAAGCGGTGGAAGTTCCGCAGGATGGCTTGTGAGACAATGGAAATGAGCAAGATGCGTCAAAGTCTAAAGCGGATATTCTCGGTGGTGGCGATGCTGGCGGTTGTTGCCTTCAGCCATGCTGTGAGCATCGACACAGTGCAGGCCGGTGCCAGGATTGTGAAATTGTCAGCGTCAGGCCGTGTGGGTCGCATGCAGGTGACTGTTGGTATGTCTGAAACCGTGAAGGTGTCTTTGCCCTTTGCCGAAATTGTGGTGGGGGACCCTGAAACGGCTGACGTCAATCCGCTGACCGACAAGACACTTTATGTGCTGGGCCGCAAACTGGGCCTGACCAATATCGCGTTGTTTGACGACAAGCGGCAACTTGTTGGCGTGATTGATCTTGAGGTGACCCATGACCTTAATGGTTTGCGTCACGCCTTGAAACAGGCCATGCCAAATAACAAAATCAACGTGCGTTCCATCAATGGCCGCATTCTTCTGGAAGGCACTGTGCCAAGTGCGCCAGCCGCCGAACGCGCCATGTCACTGGCCCGCGAATTTTCGCCTGAAGATGGCAAAGTGTCGAATTCCCTGTCGATTTCCGCCAACCAACAGGTGAACCTTGAGGTTCGCTTTGTTGAGGTGAACCGGACAGCGGGCAAGGACTTGGGTGTCAACTGGTTTGCGCAGAATAACAAATTAGGGGCAACTTCAGGGATAGATACATTAGGAACCGTCGGCGGACTTACGTCAATTGGCAGAGGTGCCCTGTCAGGTTCGTTTCCTTTCGGAACCCTTGTTGCAAATATACTTGGTAAAGGAGTTAACCCAGACGTTCTCATAACTGCACTTGAGCAAAAGAAACTGGCGCGCCGACTTGCTGAGCCAAATTTGACAGCCTTGTCGGGCGAAAGCGCAAGCTTTCATGCTGGTGGCGAATTCCCCATACCGGTTGCGCAAGAAGACGGAAAAATCCAAATCCAATTCAAAGAATTTGGTGTCAGGTTAAGCTTTTTGCCCACCGTTTTGGATGATGGATTGATCAACTTAAAAGTTAAGCCTGAAGTCAGCGAAATAGATGCTGCAAACAGCATCAGGGCTTCGCAGAGCGGCGTATTGATTCCTGGTTTATCTGTACGCAGAGCCGAAACCAGTGTGGAATTGCGTGATGGTCAGAGCTTTGCCATTGCCGGTTTGCTGCAAACCGTAAATGCCAAAACGGTGGATCAAGTTCCGTGGCTCGGAGATGTGCCCGTACTCGGCACACTTTTCCGTTCTTCATCCTTCCAGAAGAAAGAATCCGACCTCGTCATCATCGTGACGCCACGTCTTGTGCGCCCTGTTGGTATTCGCGAACAATTGAAGACACCGCTGGATGCAGTGGCATCTTCAAACGAGCCTGAACTGTTTTTGTTTGGCAAAACTGAAGTGTCACGGAAGCAACTCGACCAGAAATACGACGGTCAATATGGCCATATCATTGATTTTCCAAAGGTGGATCATGGCAACCCCAATAAATAAGACGCTTCTCGTTCACGCTGGTTTCTGCCTGTTGGCGGCACCGGCTTTGGCCGAACATAGGGATGGCAAGAAGCACTATTACAATGAGCCCTATTATAACGCCATGAGCCGCAGTGATTTCATTGCACTCAATGCCGGTGACGCGCCCCAGGCCAACATCACCATTCACTCTGATGAGGTTTGGCCGTCCTATGTGAACGACACGCACATTCACACCGACGGTGTGGTTGGTGAGCAAGTCATCAGGAAATTTAAAGCACGACACGCCCCAGCGGCGGCAGCTCCAGCACCCTCCATTACGATCAATGCTGGTGCGCCTGCCCCTGCGGCGCCGTGAGCTGGAGATGTCAACATGTTGCGGTATCTCATAAATTCATGCAGCACGCTTCGCCGGTTCAATCGCGATGAATCAGGCATCTCGCTGCTCTATGTAACCATCTCGCTGCCCGTGATCATCGGCTTTGGTTTGCTTGCCATTGATGTGGGGCGGCTGACGTCGCTGCAATCATCGCTGCAACACGGCGCTGACTCGCTGGCGCTGGCAGGTGCGGCGGAACTGGATTTGCGGCCCGATTCCATATCCCGTTCAGAATATGCCCTGACA
>JAYUQS010000078.1:0-4876 GCA_043756645.1 Hyphomicrobiales bacterium
AATTTTACGTCCTTGTCCTTGATCATTTTCAAGGCTGATTCAATTGCAGTGTCCTTGGCCATTTGTTCCTCTTTGGTGGCTTGAATTTAAAACTTATAATGCATCCGTCCCAGATTCACCGGTGCGGATGCGGATGGCTTGTTCGATGGTGGAAATGAATATTTTTCCATCACCAATGCGGCCTGTTCTGGCGGCATTTTGAATGGCTTCAACGGCTTTGTCGACCAACTCGTCGGCAATCACAACCTCGATTTTGACTTTGGGCAGGAAGTCCACAACATATTCGGCGCCACGATACAATTCCGTGTGGCCCTTCTGGCGGCCAAAGCCCTTGGCTTCGGTCACGGTGATGCCTTGCAAGCCAACTTCTTGCAGCGCTTCTTTGACTTCATCCAGCTTGAATGGCTTGATGATGGCTTCGATTTTTTTCATGGGGAGTTCACACCTCGTTCAGAGCTATACGCGGACTTGCAGGGGGTGTGCCACTCTTGAAGTGTAATGATTCCAATTGATTAGCAACTCGGCGCATCGTCATTTCGGCATATTTGCACAAAAAATACGCTTTGTGCACAAAAATTGCCCAATGTTTCTGCCGGATAATTTTGCATTCCTGCGCCTCTGCGGCGGGGGTTCATCACCTCACGCGATGTTTGGCGGCGGAATGGGGCCTGCGGGGCAATGCGGTGGCACCGACTTACATTGAAACAGATTTGGCCAGCGACGCTTCCAGCTTGATGACCGGAAGCATCGTGAGTGTTGATGATGGTTGTTACACCTGTTGGTGAAGCTTACTCCGCCTTTGGCGCAGTGCGTTCTGCCATAAAGCGATCAAATTCTTCTTGGTCTTTGGCACGGCGCAGTTTTGTCAAATGTTCGGCGAAGGCCTTTTGTTCTTCGTCGAGTTTGCGGCGTTCGGCTTCTAAGCGCTCGAGTTGTTGCTTTTTGTAAGCATCGAATGCCTCGTTGCCACTTTGAGTTTTTGCGGCCCATGGTGGTGCAGTGAAGCCAAATGGTTTCTCGCCCTTGGTTTCACGCCATTCGGAATAGGCGGTCCATGGCATGACGTTATGCTTGGAGCCTTTCCACATTTCGCCATTCACAAGCTTGGCACCCAACGCCAACAGTCCCACAGGCCAGAAAACGATAAAACCGCCGATCATCGAAGCAAGTTCGAGCTTCGACCATTTGCGGCTGCCCTTGCAGGACTTGTGGCTTTTGTGTTCGCTATAGTCTTGTTTGCCGAGGTCAATGGTTTCGGCAGTGGCAGAAGTGTTCATATGTCTTGCCTCCGGTTGGTTACGCCTTAACAGGTGGGAAATAATTTGTGGCTTTCAAGAGTGAAATTGCATGACCCTGTTGATTGGCGCACCTCAAAACGCTAGGCATCGCCATCAAATCCAGATTCTCAATGAGGAAACAAAACCATGGCCACGGCTACTTCAAATAACAAGGCAGCTCCGAAGAAACAGAAAATCGCATTGCTCACTGCGGGTGGCTTGGCACCATGCTTGTCGGCTTCAGTAGGTTACCTCATCGATATGTATTCGAAGAAGTTGCCGAAAGCCGAGATCATTGGATATCGCAATGGCTATATGGGCTTGCTCAAAGGCTGGTCGATTCCTGTCACGGCTGCGGTGCGGAAATCCGCACTTGTGTTGACCACGCACGGCGGCTCGCCTATTGGCAATTCCCGCGTGAAATTGACCAACGTCAAGGACTGCATCAAACGTGGCCTCGTAGTCGAGGGCCAAAACCCGCTGCATGTGGCGGCTGAACAATTGGTCAAAGACGGCATCACCATTCTCCACACCATAGGCGGAGATGACACCAACATTACTGCGGCAGATTTGGCGGCTTACCTCGCCTCCAACAATTATAATCTCACAGTGGTGGGCCTGCCCAAAACCATCGACAATGACGTGATTCCGATTGCGCAAACTTTGGGTGCCGCAACAGCAGCCGAGCAGGGTGCGATTTTCTGGGAAAATTCCGTCAACGAGCAAAGCACCAATCCGCGCATGTTGTTGATTCACGAAGTCATGGGCCGCAATTGTGGTTGGCTCACTGCTGCGACGGCTGACGTTTATCGCAAGCGTTTGAAGAAGCAGAAGTTCGTGCCGGGCTTTGGTCTGCCGATGGCTTACAAGGATATTGATGCGGTGTATTTACCAGAGCTTTCGATTGACTTGGATGCTGAAGCCAAGCGCTTGAAAAAGGTCATGGACGCGGAAGATTGCGTCACGATTTTTCTCAGCGAGGGTGCGGGCGTTGACGACATCGTTGCAGAAATGCGGGCACGCGGCGAAGAGCCCGAACGCGATGCGTTTGGCCACGTGAAGATCGACAAGATCAACCCCGGCGCATGGTTTGCCAAACGCTTTGCTGACATGGTGGGAGCGGAGAAGACACTGGTTCAGAAGTCAGGTTATTTCGCGCGCTCGGCACGCGCCAACAAGGAAGATTTGGCGCTGATCAAGAAAATGTGCGTGGAAGCTGTGAAGAGCGGGCTCAAGGGTGTGAGCGGTGTCATCGGCCACGACGAAGAGAAAAAGGGCAAGCCCATGCGGGCGATTGAGTTTCCAAGGATCAAGGGCGGCAAGAATTTTGATGTGAAGCAGAAGTGGTTTGATGCAGTGTTGAAGGATATCGGACAACCGAAGGGGAAGGCCATTTCTGTCAAGCACTAGGGTTAACTCACCCCACCCCACATCGTGGGGAGGGGCAGGGGTGGGGTGGTTGATGGGAATTGTTGACAGTGATAACACTTAAAGTCCCCACCCCCGGCCCCTCCCCGCTGCGCGGGTAGGGGTGAAGGTTAGGCTACTTTTTCTCCACAAACGCGCCATTATCCAAGTTGCCGCCCGTCAATGCCCAACGGTTTGGTCAGGCCTAAGACCGGGCTTCAAAACTTCGGCTTACCCGGCCAGTAAAAATCCTGCGCGGCTTCTTGTGTGCAGCCATCGGCCAATGCGAAAGTTTGGCTGCGGAGGTGTTGCACGACGTGTGCTTTGCCCAGTGCATGGGGCAGGTTTTCGGCGTGGATAATGTCGCCATAGCTCACCTTCAAAGTGCGGCCCGCTTGGCGCAGAGTTTCGCGGAAAAACAAGGCGGCACGCAACGGATACCAGCTGTGGCTTGCGAGGTGAAACAGCGTTGAATTTTCGCCGTGAAAATACAGCGGTAAAATGCGCGCACCGGCAACAGCGGCCAATCGTGCTGTGAAAGGGTGCCAGGGCAAATCAAGGGCTTTGCTCTTCAATGGTTTTGGCCGTGTGGCCACACCGCCAGCCGGAAAAATGACGAGGCAGTGACCTGCTTCCAGCCATTCAACGGCAGCTTTACGCGTCGATGCGGACCGCCGCTGTGCTGCTTTCGTTTCGCCAAAATCGACCGGCAACAAATATTGTGCAGCTTCCGGCGGTTGGCACAGCAAACTATGCGTCATGATTTTAACGTCACTGCGCAGTTGCGTTGCAATGTCACCGATGGCCAAGCCATCGGCCACGCCAAAGGGATGATTGGCAATGATCAACAAAGGCCCGTTGCGCAACTCCGCATCTGGTTTGGTTCCGGCTGTTTCAATCTTGATGCCGAGCAAGCGCAAGCCTGCCGCGAAAATCGTTTCCGACCGACCAGACGACAATGTCCAATTCGCATAGGCTTTCCGCAATTTGACTTGGCCGGTCGCAGCTTCGATGCCCCGGATGACGGTGCGTTTCAGAAAGGGGTCGTTTTGACTGGCATAGCTAAAGCGGACAGCGGGTGCGAATGAAAGGTCAAAATCGAGATAAGGCAATTCCGCTGTTGTCATCTTGAATCCTGTAACTCTTGCTGGTGCACTTATCGGGATTTGCTGTGACAGCCAAATGACATCTGGGTCTCAGGACGATTACACAAACGCCATCACTCGCCGCGAAACCCTGTGGCCAGCACAAATAATTCCGCCCTGTCATCGCGATATTTCGGTGACACTGTATTAAACTCACCCCACCCCACATCGTGGGGAGGGGCAGGGGTGGGGTGGTTGATTGGAACTGCTGACACGCCATTCCACACGAAGTCCCCACCCCCGGCCCCTCCCCGCTGAGCGGGCAAGGGTGAAGGTGTGCCTACCTCTTCCGCCCCGCACGCGCCTTTTCCAGCACAGCCTCTACAGCTTCCGCTAGCGACACACCATCAACCTGCACAGCCTTCTTGAAATCAGCCGCCGACCATTCTGGATTTTCGTCGAACAGTTTTGGTGCTTTAGGTTTCAACATGACGAGCCATCTCCTTGGCGTGGGCGCGGTGCAAACTGATGGACGATTACACAAGTGCCGTCACTCGCCGCGAAACCCTGTGGCCAGCACAAATAATTCCGCACTGTCATCGCGGCTTGCCATTGGCTTTACGTGACGCACGACGCGAAAGTCTTTTTTCATCAGGGTCAACAATTGGTTTTCGGTGCCGCCGCGCAAGACTTTGGCGAGGTAGGTGCCGTTTGGTTTTAGAATTTGCCGTGCGAAATCATAGCCCGCTTCGACCAAGGCGATGATGTTGATGTGGTCGGTTTGACGGTGGCCGGTGGCGTGGGCGGCCATGTCAGATAAGACCACGTCGGCTTTTTTGTTGCCGAGTGCGTCCACAAGAAGGGTTGGTGCGTCATGGTCGTAGAAGTCTTTTTTGAAAATGATGACGCCTGGAATTTCGTCCATGCCGTGCATATCAATGGCGACGACGCGGCCTTGCTTGTCGCCCACGCCATCAACAGACTTCACACGTTGTGCGCTGATCTGGCTCCAGCCGCCGGGGGCAGCGCCCAAGTCCACGACATAGCCACCGGGTTTCAAGAATTTATATTTGTCGTCGATTTCGGAAAGCTTGAACGCGGCACGGC
>JAYUQS010000079.1:0-4811 GCA_043756645.1 Hyphomicrobiales bacterium
GGCGTGGGGAATTGCGCCACAATAAACACCTTCAGCGCCAACCTTGATAAACAAGCGCGGCACAGCGGCCATGATTTTCGAGTCAAATTTGTTGGTGCCTGCAATCAGGAAGGGATGTGAACTTGCAGCACTTGCGATGCGTTGGCCGGTTGTGTTGTCGGCTTCAAAAAGTTTGGCGAAACCTTGTGCAAGATGTGTCAGCGGCATGGCCCATGTTGGAACGGAACACCCATCGATGCCGCAAGGTGCATTCGCCGTGTTGGCGTTGCAGTAGTGATCAAGTGTTTTTGCAACAGCTTGCTGCACGGGGTGCTCGCGCTTTACATAATTTTCCAATGGCGCACCCAAATGTTTCGCCAGCGCCAACATGCCCGCATGTTTGCCCGAGCAATTGTTGTGAATGGCGCGGGGGGATTGCGCGGCTTTGATCAACGCCGACTTGTCATCCATACGATCAGGCCAATGACTGCCGCATTCATATGCCGCTTCTTTAATGCCTGCTTTGGCCAACATGGAAGCTGCGACGCGTACATGTTCAGCTTCGCCATTGTGGGAGGAGCAGGCCAAAGCAATATCTTCATCCACAAAACCGAAACGATCAGTCGCGCCAGACTCAATTAATGGCACACATTGAAAAGCTTTGATGGCCGAGCGCGGAAAAATGTTTCGGGTGATGTCACCTTGGGTTTGAATAATTTTACCTTCAGCATTCGAAACGGCAAATGCGCCACGGTGGAAACTTTCAACTGCACTGCCGCGCAGAATTTCAGCGAGAATGGGATTCATGTGAATGACCTGTTGCGCATGGAGAAAAAGTACCAAACAATGGCGATGATTTGAAGGGCGAGGAAAAAGCCGAAGGCCCAAGCATAACCTGATGGATTGTAACCTGTTGGTGGCGGCACAAAGAACGAGATGATGAAGCCCACTGAATATTGGGCAATGAAGGCAGTAATGAACATGGCGAAGTTGATGGTGGCGTTGGCGCGGCCCGACAGATTTTCACCGACTTCTTTCGCAAACCACGGGTAAGATAAAATACCCGCCTGACCGATGCCTGCAAGAACAATCCACCCGATGAAGGCCCATTGTGGTGGAGCAAGCACGAGAAGAAATTGTGCGGCTGTATGAAATACCAACAAGCCGTTCAAGGTTTGCATGGGGCCAATGCCGCGTTTCTGTAATCGATCTGCGACGATGCCCAGCAAAAGACTTCCAACCATGAAGGCAATGGCCACCCAAAATAAACTGCGGGCCACTTCGCTTGGGTTTTGACCCGCAACATCACGGAACCATGGGCCGGCCCATAAGGTTTGATAGGCGATGGGCAGGCCCGCTGTTATCCCCAACATGGGGGCGACGCGCCAGAACAATGGCAGCTTTAAAATCTTCCACATCTCTAGCCATTGTTGGCGGAAGGGTGCGGATTGGGTGGTCACTGGTTTTTCAGGTACGGCGACGAAAATGAAACATGCGGCGGCAGCAATGAAGGCCGCAAAGCACAGGAAGGCACTGCGCCAGCCGATTTCAGCAACCAGCCAGGATGTGGGTTCGGTTGAAACAACGATACCCAAAGCGCCCATTGCCATGATGGACGCATTGGCCAATGAGCGGCGTTCCATCGGCACCCATTGAGATGAGGATTTATAACTCGCCATCAAACCAGCGGAAAAACCAAGTCCGATAACGGCGCGGGCGGCAACGAGGCCGGGGAAATTTGTGGCTGAGGCAAAGGCGAGGCAGCCTGCCGAGGCGATGAGAAGTAAAACTGTTTGCACGCGGCGTGCGCCATAGCGGTCTAACAATACACCGAGAGGCAATTGGAATAGTGAAAATGTGAGCAGATAAGCGGATGTCAAGAATCCCAATTCCGCCGGGCCTATGCCGAAGTCCTGCACCAAATCGGGAGCGATAACGGCGTTCACGGCCCTCAGCAATTGGCTGGAGAAATAACCGCAGGCGAAGGGGAAGAGTGCGAGGAAGATCAAACGTGGCGAATTATTTTGGGTCACCGCCCCCAGCTACACGGGGCTTAAGGTTGCTTCAAGGTCTGGCGATATTTTTCTGCGTCCCAATTGAGAAGTTGGTCGATTTCGCTTGGGGTCAGCGCTTTCAATTTTGCTTTGGGCGCAGTTCGTAAAAACACATCGCCCAAACAACACAGCATCGGTTCGATTGAAGGCTTTGCAGTTTTGTGGATTAAAACGCCTTTGCGCGGAATAACGATGGCTGGGGCCAGAATATTGAAATCGGAAGGAATTGAGGTGCCAAGAAAGACCACGTGGTCGGGGTAATAGACATTCGCGCATCCAAATTTCAGGGTCATCAAATCAAGCGCTGGTGCATGCACTATGGGTTGAGAGGCTGGTCGGTAATCCGTTTGAGCGCTGATGGCTTGCAACGCCTCAAAATCAGGCGCGGAGCATTTTCTGACCGGACATTGAAGTTTTTCTACCGCCAGCAACAACAAAGCTTCCGCCTCTTCAATTGTATCGGCGGCAACCACGAGGCCGTGGTTTTGGAGCACCATCACATTCGAATTGGGTTTCAGATTTTCTGCGATAGCAAGCGAGAGTTGAAGCCCAGGCCTTGCATAGGGAATGAAGGACCAGTTGATATCACGAAGTCGTTTGGAAAGTTGCGCTTCAGCGTCTTCACGAATGGCCCACGCGATGGTGTTCACACAATGCACATGAAGCACAACACGTTGTGGCATTCGTCCGTGGACGGAGGTTTCGATGGATGGCCGCAGGCCCAACGTGTTTAAGTCTTGCCGGACGAAGGGCAGACAGTTTTCGCAGTCCGGGCTGTTTTCGAGCAAAGCTTGCGTGAGCGTTGCCAAATCCAGCGGAACAAAAATATCTTTGTTAAGAGCATCCAGCAGCCATGTGCCGGAGGCTTTGATCCACATGATGCCATCTTGCTTGATCGACGTATTGCCACCTGCGGCTTGCACGAGCAACGGGTCAGCGCCTAGCCTTGCTGATAGGGCGCGAAGGTTTTGGAATTCTTCTGAAGCGTTCACGCCAGCAGCTTTCGAACTGCATCCTTCCAGCCTGCGTATTTTTCATCACGCACGGCAGCCTTCATCTTTGGTGTAAAGCGTTTGTCACGCTTCCACGCCGTGCCGAACTTTTCGGGCGGTGGCAGCAAACCGGCTTGTAAGCCTGCAAGATAAGCAGCGCCAATCGCCGTTGTTTCCAACACTTTGGGGCGATCAACGGGAGCGTCCAAAATATCAGCGAGGCATTGCATGGTCCAGTCGGACGCCGTCATGCCGCCATCGACGCGCAATACGGTCTCCCCTGCACTGCCCCAATCTTTTTTCATGGCTTCGAGCAAGTCGCGGGTTTGGTAACAGACGGCTTCGAGGGCGGCTTTGGCGATTTCTCTATGGGTGGTGCCACGGGTCAAACCAAACAGAGCGCCGCGCACTTCGGCATTCCAGTAAGGTGCGCCAAGGCCGACGAATGCGGGCACCAAATAAACCTGTTGAGTGGCGTCAGCCGCTTTTGCAAGGGGCCCGGTTTCGGAGGCTTTCTTAACGAGCTTCACACCGTCGCGCAGCCATTGCACTGTTGCACCCGCCATGAAAATTGCGCCTTCGAGGGCGTAGGTGCGCTTGCCGTTCAATTGATAAGCCACTGTTGTGAGCAGACGGTTATGAGACGTCACGGCGCGGTCGCCGGTGTTTAGAATTGCAAAACAGCCCGTGCCGTAAGTTGATTTCATCATGCCAGGTTTGAAGCAGGCTTGGCCAATGGTTGCTGCTTGTTGGTCGCCAGCCACGCCGCCGATGGGGATTGCAGCGCCCAACAGTTTTTTATCAGTTACGCCATAGTCGGCGGCGCAGTCTTTGACTTCGGGCAAAAGTGATGCCGGAATGTTGAGATGACGGAGCAGCTCCGCATCCCACTCACCGGAGTGAATATTATAGAGCAAGGTGCGGGATGCGTTGGTGGCGTCGGTGGCGTGAACTTTGCCGCCTGTCAGTCGCCAAATCAAGAATGAGTCAATGGTGCCGAAAGCCAGCTCGCCGCGTTCAGCTTTTTCGCGGGCACCCTTTACGTTGTCCAGTAACCACGCGAGCTTGGTGCCTGAGAAATAAGGGTCGAGCAGCAAACCGGTTTTCGCGGTGAAGGTGGCCTCTAAACCTGCTACCTTCATTTCGGTGCATTTGGCTGAAGTGCGACGGTCTTGCCAGACGATGGCTTTGTGAATTGGCTTTCCGGTTTTGCGGTCCCATACCACAACGGTTTCCCGCTGATTGGTGATGCCAATGGATGCGATTTGCGTTGGTTTGACTTTGGCTTTGGTCAATGCGGCTTTGCAGGTTGTGAGAACTGATTTCCAAATTTCCTCAACGTCATGTTCGACCCAGCCGGAGTTGGGGAAGAATTGTTTGAACTCTTTTTGGCCGGAGCCCTTGGGATTCAGTTTTTTGTCGAACACAATGGCCCGTGTGGAAGTTGTGCCTTGGTCAATGGCGAGAATGTAGGTCGCAGTCATGATGCTTTCGTCTTCTTCTTCGATGGAACTGCTTTTATTTCGCCTTCCATATAAACCCGCAAGGCTTCTTGTTCCTCAGGCTTCATGTGCAAGCCCAATTTCGAACGACGCCACAAAATATCATCGGCTGTAACGGCCCATTCTTTCGATTTGAGATGTTTTATTTCTCGTGCAGTGAGCGGGCCTATGGCTTCACCTAGGTCAGCGGCAAATCGGGCTTCGCCTAAAATACTTTCGACTTCGGTGCCGTAGGCGCGGAATAAGCGGCGGATGTTGGCTGGTTTGAGGAAGGAATATTTCCT
>JAYUQS010000080.1:0-4808 GCA_043756645.1 Hyphomicrobiales bacterium
GTCAAGCATTATTTTCCTTCGTTAGGTCAAACGCTTACGGGCGGCCAAGGTGCGCAGTCTCAAAGCATTCAAGCGAATAAAGCCAGCTGCATCCTTTTGGTCGTAAGCACCGCGGTCATCTTCAAACGTCACGAGGTCATTCTTGTAAAGCGACTTTGCACTCTTCCGTCCACTGACGATCACATTGCCCTTGTAAAGCTTCAAGCGCACAACGCCTTCCACAAGCTCCTGTGACTGATCAATCATCGCCTGCAACATCAAGCGTTCTGGGGAATACCAGAAACCGTAATAAATCAGCTCAGCATAGCGCGGCATGAATGCATCTTTGAGATGGGCCGCCTCACGGTCCAACGTCAGTGATTCCATCGCACGGTGCGCCGCCAACAATATCGTTCCGCCCGGCGTTTCATAAACACCACGGGACTTCATGCCCACGTATCGGTTCTCCACCAAATCCAATCGGCCAATGCCATTGTCATGGCCCAAGCGATTGAGCTCAGTCAAAATCGTGGCAGGCGACATAGCAACGCCGTTGATGGCAACAGGATTTCCCTTTTCAAAAGCGATCTCGATATCTTCAGCTACATCCGGCGCATCCCACGGGGCGATGGTGCGTTGATAGACGAACTCAGGCGCTTCCACCCAAGGGTCTTCCAACACTTTGCCTTCGGATGAAGAATGCAACAAATTCGCATCGACTGAAAACGGCGAGTCGCCGCGCTTGTCTTTCGCCACCGGAATTTGATGCTTTTCCGCAAACTCAATTAAGTCAGTGCGGGATTTAAATTCCCACTCGCGCCAAGGGGCGATGATCTTGATATCGGGGTTCAAGGCATAAGCCGTGAGTTCAAAGCGCACCTGATCATTGCCCTTGCCCGTCGCCCCATGGGACACCGCATCGGCCCCGGTTTTGGCTGCAATTTCGACCAAGCGCTTGGCAATCAATGGCCGCGCAATCGAAGTGCCCAATAAATACACTCCCTCATAAACCGCATTGGCGCGGAACATCGGGAAGACGAAATCGCGCACAAATTCTTCGCGCAGATCTTCGATGAAAATTTCCTTGATGCCCAGCATTTCAGCTTTTTTGCGGGCCGGTTCCAATTCTCCGCCCTGACCTAGGTCTGCCGTGAAGGTCACGACTTCGGCTTGATATTCGGTCTGCAACCATTTCAGAATGATCGAGGTATCAAGCCCGCCCGAATAGGCGAGGACGACTTTTTTGATTGCTTGCTTTGTCATGATAGAAATCGCCTATCACGGGCGCATCAAAAGCCGCAAGCCCCCTCCGTCATGTCGAAGCCACAAACACCCGAGCCAATCGTTGTGGAACAACACGCGTTGCTTAACAGTTAACCACTTGTTAGCGGTTGACATGTCTGATGAACGGGTCGACATATCGGGAAAACGAAGCAGGCAAGGGAGACAACTGCATGGAACAAAACATTTCTAGGCTGATCGAATTGGCGAAGTCGGTAAGGCCGACAGAAGCACAAAGGGAAGAGCAGCGGCGTTCCTTTGTTTACGGTAACACCGCTTTTGAAAACCCTCAGATTTCTCGCAAACTTGTAGATGCCGTTGCTGAAAAGTTGCGGGCTTGAAAATACGAAAGAATGTACACAAAATGAGGACGCGACCAAAAGGGCGCGGCTTTTCGTTAGTAGGTTCAAATGGATCAGCATGAAATAGCGGTGCTTGAGGCTGAGAACGGATTTCGGCAACTTGCGCAAGGAATTGAAATAATCCGATATTATTTGGAGCCAAGCCGCCCGTTTGCTTTGCGGCCTGGACAGATTTTGGAACTGCAGAAAATAGCTGTGGCAGGGCTTACCCTAAACCCCGGCCAATGGCGGAGGACGTCGGTCAGGATAGAGAAAAGTGCTCATCAGCCTCCCGCAGCCCATTTGGTACAAAATCTTGTGACAGAGATGTGCGACTACATTAACGACAACAGACACACGAAAACGGCCTTTCATTTGGCGGCTTATGTGATGTGGCGCCATAATTGGATACACCCGTTTGAAGACGGCAATGGCAGAACCAGTAGAGTACTGTCCTATATCGTCCTGTCTCTTTGCGTCGGCTACATGCTGCCGGGCTCTCCCACTATACCTGAACAAATTCAAGGTGATCGATCAGGATACTTCAAAGCGCTTGAGGACGCGGATGCCGCATGGCTTAGGCATGGTGAAGTTGATGTGGGGACGATGGAAAAACTGCTCACAGAAATGCTAGCGAGGCAACTGCTTTCAGTAATTGACGGCGCAGCAGCAACAAAGATACCATAGTTTTTTCAAGCCCGATCTTTGGCACGCATTTTTATAGATTCGCTTTTGAGCTGCCCGCAAGCCGCCATGATATCGCGGCCACGTGGTGTGCGCACCGGCGACGCATATCCGGCATTGTTCAAAATTTCAGCGAAGACTTCGATCACGTCCCATTCAGAACATTCATAAGGTGAACCCGGCCAAGGGTTGAAGGGGATCAAATTGACTTTGGCTGGAAGCCCCGCAAGCAAGCGCACCAAGCGCCGTGCATCGTCTTTTGAATCGTTGATGCCTTTCAACATCACATATTCAAACGTAATCCGCCGTGCATTGGAGGCGCTTGGATATTTGGCGCAGGCATTCAATAATTCAGCAATCGGATATTTCTTGTTGAGGGGCACCAGCTTGTTGCGAATCTCGTCGGTGGTGCCGTGCAGTGAAATCGCAAGCGACGTTCCGATCTCTTCGCCCGCCCGCACAATTTCGGGAACCACACCTGAGGTGGACAAGGTGATGCGGCGTTTCGACAGCGACATGCCTTCACCATCGGATGCGATATGCATGGCTTGCTTCACATTGTCGAAATTATAAAGCGGCTCGCCCATGCCCATCAAAACCACATTGGTGATATAGCGGCCTGACAATGGTGGTTTGGGGTTGGCTGCTAAATCATCGGGCCAATCTTTGATGCGGTCGCGCGCCAGCATGATTTGGCCGACAATTTCACCTGCCGTCAAATTCCGCACCAAGCCTTGCGTGCCGGTATGGCAGAAAGAGCAGGTGAGGGTGCAGCCCACTTGTGAGGAGATACACAAAGTGCCGCGATCTTCTTCGGGGATATAAACCGTTTCAATTTCGTGTCGTTGTCCTCGTTCATCGGGGGCCAATCGCAACAGCCACTTGATGGTGCCGTCAGATGATTTTTGCTCGGTGACAATTTCCGGACGGCCCACATGAAAAGTTTCTTCCAGTTTGGCCCGCACTTCTTTTGAAATATCGGTCATCAGATCAAAGGTCGTAAAACCCTTGTTGTAAATCCAATGCCAGAGTTGGCGTGCCCGCATTTTGCGTTGTTTTTCGGTGACGCCAATGCGCGCCATCATCTCGGCCAGTTGGGTGCGATCCATCCCCACAAGCGACGGGCGCAGGTCGTTTTGAATGTAGCGTTCAGGTAAATTTGAAATCAGGGTTGTGTTCATAAAAATGCCCTTACTTGATTTCGACGGCCCCGACTATAGGCCCGATCGGCAAGAAGCCGTCATAGCGATTGATCTCCGGCGCATAGAGGCTCGAAACCGTGCCATCAAAAAACAACGCGTTGGTGGCTTTCAAATCATCTTTGAACAGCGAGGCGAATTCCCAGAAAGTCACGGCATTGTCTGAAATGACAAAAGTCACTTTGCCAGTGTCATCAACACCCACACCATTGCGCAGTTTACGTGAGGTGCCGGTTGCTGAAAACTTCGGGTGGATTTTACCATTGATCACCAGCATGGGGCCCGATTGGGTGGCAAAGTCAGGTTTTACACCGGACTTGGCAAAGGCCTCGGTTTCGACAACGGCAGGTTTTCCGTCCTTCACATAAAACACGCCATTGGGTTTCAAGTGAAAATTACCGCCACCGCCGCGGCGGTTAAGTTTTTTCGATTGCCCACCATCTTCAATGTATAATCCAATGGGACGCTGGTTTTCATCAAACATGCCGGCATTCATGGCGAAGATTAAGCGCTGGCCGTTGTTTTTCAAATCTTCGGCAAGGGCGGATAAATAACCATAAGGCTCGCCTTCAGAGTTCAAGTTGAACACTTCCAGTGTCACTTCACCCCGCTCATAACTGCAGGCGGTGAAGCGTTGGCCTTGTGACTGAATGGCCTCACAGCCGGCAAAAGCCGCAACAGAGGTTGCAGCCCAGACCACAATTGCCGTGATCAGATTACTGACACGCACCATCAATTGCTGCCATTGCTGCCGACATGCCGCTAAGTGAATAGGTGTCTTTTGTAGCAGTGCCCTTTGCAGACACGCCGGATACCGTCATGGATTTTCCAGACTTGAAAGCCGCCAATATGGCTTTCTCGGTTTCCACTTTGTCGGTCCAGGCCATGTTCTCAACCGGATAGAGATTGAAGGTTTTTGCATCGACCGACAACTTCACCTCAGAACTTTCCTTGAATGTATAACCTATGAAGGTCGAGGGTTGCGCCTTCACCTTTTTGCCAGGCCAATGGGTGACCATGAAATAGATCGGCCCGCGCTTGGCACTTGTCGGCTCGGATTTTTTGGGTTGCGCGTAAACGTAACAGACTTTCGAGCCCTCGGCTTCATAGGTGAAAGCCTCCCAATCACCCGAAGCGCCCAATGATGTTGGGTTGTCGGGGGTCTGAGCCAAGACAGGCTGGGACAACAGGCCGAGTGTTGCCATAATCAGAAGCGATGAAGAAATACCGTGTAACATGGAACCAAATGCGCCCTAAAATCTTAATAACTGACAAAAGTGTTTGATTACACTCTCAATTGCCGGAAATTCCGGCCCAATTGCGG
>JAYUQS010000081.1:0-13952 GCA_043756645.1 Hyphomicrobiales bacterium
GTTCTTCGGCTTCCGGGTGGGTCTTGTGGTATGCCTCCTTTCACTACGGGAAGGACGCCCCACGGTTTTGCTCCGCTCAGGTCCGATGGCTTGAGCGAACAGAGGAAACCGTGATCAGTGGCAGGGCGGCGGTCAATGCGGGTGCAGAGCCCAAGGGGATTCGCCTAACGTGAAACCACAGGACATCAAAAATCCTGCCTCGTGTGAGCGCTGCAAGGCGCTTTCGCCACTTTAAGCCAGTGGCTTTTTGCGTCGAGCAGCGCTCACGCTTCCCTCTAGCAATCGCTTGCGATTGCGGAGAGGCCCCTAGCAATCGCGTGCGATTGCGGAAGGGCCACCCCAATCTTCGGGGATGTCGAAGATAAAGGCCGACGATCCGGCCCCACAAAGCCGCAACCGCATCCCGCCGAGGGGAATTGCGTGCAGGGAAGACGGTTGAAGACGATGCCTCGTCACGCTAAAGGTGACGCCAACCATTAAATTGACGCCCCCAAGCTGGACCCCGGCCTTCGCCGGGATGACGGGTTTGGGGGTTGCCCAGAGGAAAAACAAAATGCCCCACTACCGTTCCCGCACCTCCACCCATGGCCGCAATATGGCGGGCGCCCGCGCGCTTTGGCGGGCGACGGGTATGCAGGATGGGGATTTTGGCAAGCCCATTATTGCAGTGGTCAATTCCTTCACGCAATTTGTGCCGGGCCATGTGCATTTGAAAGACCTCGGCCAAATGGTGGCGCGGGAGATTGAGGCGGCGGGTGGTGTGGCCAAGGAGTTCAACACCATCGCACTCGATGACGGCATTGCCATGGGCCATGACGGCATGTTGTATTCGCTGCCCTCGCGCGAGATCATCGCGGACTCGGTTGAATATATGGTCAACGGCCATTGCGCCGACGCCATGGTGTGCATTTCCAATTGCGACAAGATCACGCCCGGCATGTTGATGGCGTCGATGCGCCTAAACATCCCCACGGTGTTTGTGTCAGGCGGCCCGATGGAGGCCGGCAAATACATCGCCGCGGCGGGCAAGGTGAAGGCACTGGATTTGGTCGACGCCATGGTGGCCGCTGCTGACGATAAATATTCCGATGAAGAAGTCGACAAGATCGAACGCTCGGCCTGCCCGACCTGCGGCTCATGCTCGGGCATGTTCACCGCCAATTCCATGAACTGTTTGACGGAAGCACTGGGCCTGTCGCTGCCGGGCAATGGCTCGACACTTGCCACCCATGCAGACCGGAAGCGCCTTTTCCTCGAAGCGGGGCATCTCATTGTTGATATTGCAAAGCGTTGGTATGAGCAGGACGACGATAGCGTGTTGCCGCGCAATGTGGCCAGCTTCGGCGCGTTTGAAAACGCCATGACATTGGACATCGCCATGGGCGGCTCCACCAATACGGTGTTGCATATTTTGGCCGCGGCCCATGAGGGCGGCATTGATTTCACCATGGCCGACATCGACCGCTTGTCGCGCCGCGTGCCGGTGTTGTGCAAGGTCGCACCCGCCAAATCCGACGTACATATGGAAGACGTGCACCGGGCAGGCGGCATCATGTCGATCCTCGGTGAATTGGAGCGGGCAGGGTTGTTGAATGCCGATTTGCCGACGGTGCATTCGAAAACGCTTGGCACAGCGATCAACCATTGGGATATTACGCGGACCAATTCAAAATCCGTGCGCGACTTTTATCTGGCCGCCCCCGGTGGCGTGCCGACGCAAACAGCATTCTCGCAATCGCGGCGCTGGGATGATTTGGATGTGGACCGTGTGGGCGGCGTCATCCGCTCCGCCGAAACACCGTTTTCGAAGGACGGTGGGCTTGCCGTATTGTCGGGCAACATCGCGTTGCAGGGCTGCATCGTGAAGACAGCGGGCGTGGATGAATCGATCTTGAAATTCTCAGGCCCGGCCGTGGTGTTCGAGTCACAAGATTCTGCCGTGCTTGGCATTCTCAACGGCGGGGTGAAAGCGGGTGATGTGGTGGTGATCCGCTATGAAGGCCCCATCGGCGGGCCGGGCATGCAGGAAATGCTGTACCCCACGAGCTACATCAAGTCGAAGGGCTTGGGCAAAGCCTGCGCACTGTTAACCGACGGACGCTTCTCTGGCGGCACATCAGGCTTGTCGATCGGCCACGTCTCGCCGGAAGCGGCAGAAGGCGGCGTCATCGCATTGGTCAACACCGGCGACATGATCGACATCGACATCCCCAACCGCACGATTTCTCTCCGGGTTGATGATGCGGTGTTGGCCACGCGGCGGAAGGCATTGGAAGTCACAGGCTTCAAACCCGTGGAAAAGCGCAAACGCAATGTGACCAACGCGCTGAAAGCCTATGCGGCGCTGACGACGAGTGCAGCCAAGGGCGCTGTGCGGCGGGTGCTTGAATAATCTTTTCGTTTGCCCTGTCGATTGAGACGTCTCCCGTTCGTCATGCTTGTGAAGGGATCATCCTTCTGACATCCTGAATGGGAGATTATCATGACACTTTTTCAAATTTTAGGCTCTAGCGCAGGCGCAATTGCTATCTTGATGGCTGGCACCATGCTTTTACCGCGCAATGTGCGGGTGGAGCGTATCGCTGCCATTGCCGCTGCACCAGCTGATGTGATCGCAATGGCGGCATCCAATGCGGGTTATCAGAAATTCAACCCCTATAAAAAAGCCGACGCGGCTTTGAAAATCGAACTCTTCGGCCCGGTCTCAGGTGTTGGGTCCGGCTTTAAGTTTGATGGCAAGGACGGCACGGGATCGCAGGTTGTTTCAAATGTGGCCGCTGATCGCGTGGAATATGCCATTGATCTGGGCTTCATGGGCAAACCCAATCAGACCATCGCTGCTGTCGCCAGCGGCACAGGCAGCACAGTCACTTGGAGCATGAACGCCGATATGGGATACAACCCCATTGGCCGCGTCATGGGGCTGTTCATGGATGGCATGGTCGGCCCGACCTTCGAGAACGGCATCAAGCACATCGACGACGCTTTGAAATCATAACGGGAGAACAACGTCATGCGTTACACATTCCTGCTCTACTCAAACCCTGCCGATTTCGCCAATATGACCCAAGAGGATTGGGCGAAAGAAAAACAAGTTTATGGTGCCTATATTGGCGCACTGAACCAAGCGGGTGTTTTTGTTTCGACCGATTGGTTGCAACCCGTTGAAACAGCTACTACCGTCAGCATGGAAAATGGCCAGCGCCGCATACAAGACGGGCCATTCGCGGCGACTCGCGAAACCCTTGGCGGTTACTTTGTGATTGAAGTGCCAACATTGGATGCCGCCTTGGCCTGGGCGGAAAAATGCCCCGCCGCGCAATATGGCAAAATCGAAGTCCGCGCCTCGGCGATGGGTAGTGTCTGATGGACGCACAAGCACGCGCAGCCCAGGTTGCGCGTGTTTCTTACGGACGCTTGGTGGCGATTTTGGCGGCCCGCAATGGTGACATTGCAGGGGCTGAAGAAGCTTTGTCGGATGCTTTTCTGGCGGCGTTAGAAACTTGGCCGCGCACTGGTATTCCAGACAATCCGGAAGGCTGGTTGATGGCGGCTGCCAAAAACCGAAGCATTGATCGCTATCGTCGCAACGCCCGAAGCCCCATCACGGCAGTGGAGGAAGTACCGGATATCGAGGATGAAATGCAGCAAGATCTAACAATCGATGGCCCGATTCCAGATCAGCGCTTGGCGTTGATGTTCGTCTGCGCCCACCCCGCCATTGATGCCTCAGTACACACGCCCTTGATGCTGCAAACGGTATTGGGATTTGAAGCTGCCGACATTGGCCGTAGTTTTTTGGTGTCACCGACGGCACTGGCGCAAAGATTGGTGCGGGCCAAACGCAAGATCAAAGACGCGCGCATTGCCTTTGAGGTGCCGATACGCGCTGATATGCCTGCCCGACTGCCGGGCGTGTTGGAGGCGATATATGGCGCCTATGCGCTGGATTGGTTGCAAGAACCCGATGCGCGGGATTTGAGTGCTGAGGCTTTGTTTTTGGCAAAGCTATTGGCTGAGTTATTGCCGCGTGAAGCGGAAGTATTGGGGTTGGCCGCGTTGATCTCATTCGCCCACGGCCGCCGGAACGCCCGTTTGACGAATGGTGTTTACACGCCGCTGCTGGAGCAAAATATCACGCAGTGGGACCAGCCGATGATTTCCGCAGGCGATGAAATGTTACGGCAAGCTTCGGCGTTAAAAGTTCTCGGGCGCTTTCAATTGGAAGCGGCGATCCAACAAGTGCACATGAAAGGCGTCATGGCGGGGCAGGTGGATTGGAAAGCCGTGCTTTACTTAACTGAAGGCCTCTGCCGCTTATGGCCCACTACAGGAGCGGAAGTCAGCCGCGCTGCTGCAATCGCCGAGGTGATGGGGGCGGAGCAGGGATTGGCTGAACTGTTGAAAATTGAGACTGCTCAAATGTTTCAGCCGTTGGAGGCAACAAGGGCGCATCTTCTCGCAAAACTTGGGCGTATTCAGGAGGCGAAGGTCGCTTACGACACCGCCATCTCTCTCACAATTGAGCCTGCAACCCGCAAGTGGCTGGAAGTTCGTCTCAACGCACAGGTAATACCAGAGAGCGTTGTTTGATTGGTTTTGAAGCGCTCATCCGGCTTTCAGATTAAAGTTGCTGATGCACATTGCCAAGTTGCCACTGCCGCCGGCCCAGTTGCGGTTTTGCGCTGTGCCCGGTCTACTTTGTCAAATCATTTCGGCGACTTTAACGCCTCAGCTACGAAGGGGTGTTTCAGCACATCTTTTCGAAATACCACATCATAGGCCTCATCTTGTTTCAAACATTCGCGTTTCAATGCCGTGAAGGTTTTCTCGCGCATTTTGTCCAATGCTTTGCAGTCCTTGGCTGAAAGGGCGAGGGCGGCGGCGTCATATTTTGCAAAACACGCCACCCAAATATCACGATGACCTTGTTCGTGGGTTTTCAAATAGCCCTCGAATGCCAGCCACTTGTTGCGCGTTTTGGTCTTGAGAGCGGATGGGTCTGCATGCTTTGGGAGAACATAGTTGAAAATCGAGGATGTGCGAAAAGCAGAATAGCCACAGGCCTTCGATGACTTCTTTTCTTTTTTGTCAGTCTTCGTCGCAATCATGGTGAAGGCAAAGGTGGAGTTGCCAGCGACGCGCGGAGATTTGGTTTTGATGAAATCATAAACTTCCCCCGCGGTTTTTCCCTGCACCAAGTAAGATACAGTTTTGGCCGAGTCTTTTGCTTGCACCTCCGATAAAGCAGTGAGTGAGATGACAAGCGCAAGTATATGGAGTGATCTATGAAACATGATGAGCGGAGTAGGATGATTGATGTGGTGGTGTCAAATTGAATTAGAGGCATATACAGTTGAGGGCGGAAATGTTTCCGTAGCGGGCAAAGGCCTAAGATTTCGCTTTTACCGCACGCGCGCTTTCAACATTACCCAACATGAATAGCACAGGCAGGGCGAGCAGTGAAAGCCCGGCCAATAACCACCATGCTTCGTTTATGGCCATGGTGAGACCTGCAGATTGGGCCAGATCAGCGAGGCCGAATATGCCCATGGCATCTTCCGGGTCGGGGAGTTCCAAAACCGTTACCCCTAAAATTGGGGCGGCTTTTTCCGGTGCTGACTTTGCGAGATCCAGGAGCATCTCAGCGTGTTCTGGTGCGCGCGAGAACATCACCGTATCCATGACCGCAATGCCAATCACGCCACCGATGTTGCGCACCAGATTAAACAAGCCGGATGCATCGCTGACCTTGTCAATCGACATCAGCGCCAGTGCAATGCGGATGGGGGGCAAAATGCATAAAGCAATGGCAGCTCCACGTAACACCAGTGGCCAGAACAAGTCCTCAGGCGCAGTGGACACCGTGAGTTGCGCATTGCTGGCAAGGCCTGCCGCAAAAATAATAAAGCCAATGCCTGTCAGCCATCGCGCATCCACATAACGATCAATCAACACGGTGAAAGGGGCCGCCGCCAATTGTGTCAGGCCCATGGTGAGTACAATAAACCCGATTGATAGCGGTCCTATGCCCTGAACAAAGCCCAAATAGACCGGCAGAATATAAACGCTGGAGAATAACAAGAACCCTAATAGGAACGATAGCGCACAGCCATAAGCCAAGGGCCGGTCCCGTAGCAGATGGAACATGATTGCGGGCTGCGGGCGCTTTACCGCATAATACAAACTCGCAAGCGAGAGTGCAAAGCAACCGAGCACCACCGGGCTGAGCCAGCCGCGCCCCGGTGCTTCCTTAAGGCCAATAACAAGAACCGCAAGGCACGTGCCAAAGCTGATGAGCGAAGGCCAATCCATTTCGCGCAAGAGGTTCAGCTTCGGCGCAATACGGGGCAGAAAAATAAGGCCAATGATGGTTGCCACAATGCCGGGCCCGACATTGATCAAGAACAGCCAATGCCATGAATAATGCTCCGTCAGCCAGCCGCCAATAATCGGCCCGAAAGCGGGGCCAAGGACAGCCAGAAAGCCGCCAATTCCCGTGGCAAATGTTTGTTCCAGCCCTTTCGGGAAAAGCAGAAATATAGCGGAGAAGACTAGCGGAATGAGGACGCCACCGGCAAATCCCTGCAGCACGCGCCAGGCCAGCAAATCGTAAAAACCAACCGATGTTGCGCAACCAATTGATGCAAACGTGAAAACACCAAGTGCCGCCCCGAACAAATAGCGCATCGACAAGACGCGCGTCAGAAGTGCAGTTGCGGGGATGGCGATGACTTCGGCAATGATGTAGGTTGTCTGCACCCAACTCATCAATTCAGGCCCGATATGCAACGCCTCCTCGATGGTTTTCAGCGACGTGACCACAACCTGAATATCCAGGATGGCCATGAACATGCCGATGCACAAAGCAATATAACCCAGCCAGCGCGGCAAAAAGGGCAGGGCGTATTCTTGTTGCATCATCGACTCAGATTTCCAATTCTGGCCTTTCTTACGCTGGCAATGACGGTTTGGCCTCACACAAGTTCAGCTATGAATTGGGAAGGGCATGACGAGTGGTTTCATGACAACACGCTGTTTGGCGCGTTTATGGAAGGCGTGGCACCACCCATCGTCAAGCCGCTGCCGACCTGTGAGCTTATGAGACAGCGGCACGCTGAAAATGTATATGAGCAGACAGCACTACCGGGGAAGAATTGCGTGGAGGTGGAAAGTTAAAGCCTCCTCAATCCACGGTCTGGGTTTCCTCGCCCACGTCTTCTTCCGGCAGTTCTTCTGTTGACGGTTTTGCTGGTAATTCGACTGGTGGCGGGGCGGCGTTGGGGTCTTTGCAGCCGGTGAGCCAGACGTCAAAAATCGGGTGCTCTACGGCGCTGAGACCAGGGCTTTCGGCGAACATCCAGCCGGAGAAAATGACGCTGCGCTTGCCGTCAGTGCCAAGTACATCAACCTTGATGAAAGAGGCGGTTTTGGGTTCTTCGATGATCGGGCGCGTGAAGCAGACTTCGGGCTTGACGAAAAGATAGCCAAATTGCTTTTCCTCGCCGACTTTGATTTCGAAACTTGTGGTGACGCCGGTGATTTTATCGAGGCCGGAAAACAGTGCAATCGGGTTTTTGATGCGTTCTGCTGAGGCTGGCGTTGAGAGCAACAGGAGTAGGGCGGCTCCCGCCCGGTATTTGTTCATTATGGCGCAGGCTCTGCTGGTGCGGGTGCTTTGGCTTTGTCAAACATGGCGGAGCTGATCAGCGACCAGATATCAACCGAACCTTGGGTCAAAGTCATCATACTGCCTTCGGCCAATTTGGTTTCAGAACCACCGGGCTCCATGGCAATGAATTTGCCACCGAGCAAGCCTTCGCTGGTGACTTTGGCAGCCGTATCGTCAGACAGCGAGACTTTGGGATCCAGCGTCAATTCCAGCCGCGCCATGTAGTTTTCGGCATTCAGGCTTTGGCCGGTGACTGTGCCGATTTTTATGCCGGCCAAGCGCACATCGGTGCCGACGTTGATACCTTCGGCATTATCAAATTCCGCTACCACGGTGTAGCCGCCAGTCACGCCACTCCCTACGCCCGCGGTTTTCGATGCATAAATAAAGAAACCGACGGCCAGCGCCACAACGGCAGCGCCGACGAGGGTTTCAATTTTTTGAGTGGCGGAGTCAGCCATGCTTATTCGGGCCGCCATGCGGTATAGGTTGCGTCCTGCTTTTTGGGCGCGGTGTTCAAAGCGATAGAGCCCGGCGGGCGGTAAGCGCGGGAGGAACCTGTGACGTTTTCGGCATGGGGCTTTTCCCATTCGCGCATCGCCAGATCAGCAGTTGTCGGGGGCGTGTCAACACGGTGGTGCATCCAGCCATGCCAGCCCGGAGGTATTTGTGAGGCTTCAGAGTAACCTGCAAACATGACCCAGCGGCGCTCCGGAATCGAATCAGGAATGGCGGATTTGGCACGAAAATAGTTGTTGCCATTTTGATCGGTGCCCACGTGTTCACCCTTGCGCCACGTGTAAAAACGGGTGTTCCAGCTTGCACCGTTCCACCATGTAAAGAATTGTTTGAGCAGTCGCATAACAGTCCTGAGATATGGCCTTAAAATCGTCGAGGAATATGACGGAACTCAGCGCTGAGGTAAAGCGTCATTCAATGACGGGTTGTCACGGCTTGGAATAGGTCATCAGCGGTCCCCCACGTGTGCCGGATGTCACTGACGTGGTCGTTGTACCGGGAAGAGACTTCAGCAAAGCTTGCATGTTGACGTCCAATATTTGAGCGTATTTTGTTGCAGGAATTGCATAGAGCCCCATTTTTGAAACCGCAAATTCTTCGGAGACAGAAATCAAATAGATGGGATTGCCCGCCGTGTTGGCTTGGGCGGTGTAGGCGCGCAACACAACTCGCTTGGGAGTACCATCTGTCAAGTTGGACGTCATCGTCAGCTTGGCTTTCAGTCCGCGATGCAACACCGGACGGGGGGGCAGTTTATCAATCTTGGCTTTGGCGTCGAGATAAGAGAACGTATCCTGCCACCGCCACTTTGGGTGGCTTTGCCAGTGTATGCCCGAAAGCGCGGTTTCAAGGTCCTTCAGCGACCCGGACCATTGTGCGGCAAAGGGTTCTTCGGGCGCTCCTGCAAGATCAATGCGGCGCGGCGGCAGCTTTTGCCATCCGTCCTTTTGCCATTCATCAGAGGCGAAATTTATAATGGTCGGTTTGGCGGCATAGCGTGCTTCGGCGCCTTCGTTGTTGGTGGCATAATGCAGATAGCCTATCCCGATGAAAACCAGCGAGGCGTAACCCACAAGGCCGATGGGCCTGATCCGGCGCGATGGTATCGCTTCAATCGCCATGCCGAAAAGCGAAGACAATACGAGTGCAAGCAAGCCGCCCGCTAAAACACCGCTGAACAATTCTGCGCCGAGATAAATGCGCGAAAATGCGATAGCCACGACAATGCTGCCGCAAATCGCTGCGACAACGGCTTTGCTCCAACGCCCCATGGCATGGCCTGCCAGTGCCGAGAGAAAACCGAAAACCAACCCCGACATCAAGGTCGGTGTGCTGATAAAACCTGCCAGTGCAGGCGAGCCTGCTCCAGACATAAGGTGATTAAGAGAACGGCTGATGAATTCCGCCAGTCCCATTGTGAACACCATCAGCGCAGCCACGCGCCAGCCGCGCCAGACTATCAGCCAGGCAGCCATTGCGAGGCCCATGGTCCAGACCACCGGTCGCTCCGCAAACATGGTGATGGGAATCATGAAGTCATCGGCATTGGCGTTGCGCAGTTCGGCAGCAAGCGTTGCAACTGAGAGGTCGAAATTAGAAGCAGCGTCCCGCAACACGAAGCCCGAAACAATGTCGATGAGAAAAACGAGACTGGCGAGCGCAATCACCAAAAGCAGTAATATTGCAGGCGCACGCGGATTGCCTGGCTGAATGGCACGGCCGAAACGTTGCCAAGACCTGCCATTGCGAAGTTTTGCCCAGCCGGACAGGCGGGACAATACTGCTTTTGTGTAAGGCTGAAAAATGCCAGCCATTAGCCTGATAATATAGCCAGCCACTCCCAAGACCACCAGCAACACCAGCAAAACGAAGACTAAATGACCCGAAAGATCTCCTGCCAAGGCCAAACCTTGGCCCAATAATATGCCGGGGAACACGTGCGCCGCCGTCCAGAATAAGCCCGAGGTGACGTTGACGAAAACGAAGAAAGGTTGGTTCATGTTCAACATGCCAACGATGCCCGGCACCACGGCTTTGACGCCCGGCACGAAGCGTCCAATCGCAATTGACTTACCGCCATGTTGGCGCACAAATTCTTCGCCGCGTATCACAAGAGCCGGGTATTTATTAAGTGGCCAAATTGACTTGAGGCGATCTCCATAAAATCGACCGACCCAATAAGACAACTGGTCGCCAACAATGGCGCCGATCGCTGTGGCCCAAAATACCGGCCAGAATGCCAAGTGACCTGTGCCAACCAGCATGCCTGCACCGACAAGTACTGCAGTGGAGGGTACAAACAAGCCAATGATCAATAGCGCTTCGCCAAAGGCAATCAGGAACACAATGGCAATCGCCCACTCAGGATTGGCCGAAAAATAATCGAGATAGGGTTGAATGTGTTCCATGTGCGTCCGTTATGCTTTAGGTCATATAAGCATGCAATCTGTAAAGAAAATGTCGAAGCGGCATACGTTGTGATGGCGATTGAGACTGTTTTGTTGTTATTGGCGGCAGGTTTTGTTGGTGGCATGGCCAATGCGATGGCCGGCGGTGCGTCGCTGATCACATTTCCGGCCATGATGGCAGCCGGACTGGCACCGATTCCTGCCAATGCTTCAAATACCATGGCTGTTGTGTTCGGAAACATTATGGGCGCTTGGACAGAGTGGCATAAGCGCCCGGCATTCAATTCAGCGATGATTGCGACCTGCGTTGCAGCGGTCATTGGCGGGGCTGCGGGCGCTGGTCTGTTGTTGGTCACGCCGGAAACAACATTTGTGTTGATCGTTCCTGCTTTGATTGGGCTGGCGACTTTGATCTTCGCATTTTCAAAATCGATTCAGAACCGGGTCGGTGGTCATCAGGCGTTATCGGGGGATAGCCTGCGTCATGTATTGGTTTTTCCGGCTGCCCTTTATGGCGGATATTTTGGCGCGGGGTTGGGCGTGATTTTGATGGCGGTGCTCAGTGCAACAACCACATGGGAATTGCGCAACACCAATGCGGCAAAGAACATTCTGGGTGTGCTGGCCAATGCGGCGGCAATCGCGGTGTTCGTGTTTCAAGACATTATCAGCTGGCCCGAAACTTTGGTGATGATGCTTGCATGTTTGGCGGGCGGTTTTGCCGGTGGCAAAGCACTGAACTTCATTTCTGCAGCCGCCATGCGCAAAGCGATTATTGTGATTGGAACGATCATGACAGCGTTTTATGTTTGGAAATACTGGATTTGAAGGAAGGGACCTCACCCTCCCGCCACTTTCAGCGACGGGCCCCTCCCTCTCCAACTTCGTTGGCGAGGGGACTTTTCAATGTCCCTTCTCCACGGAACGTGGAGAAGGTGGATTGCGCGAAGAGCAAGACGGATGAGGTCCCTGCTTTTTACCCCAATGCGAATTCTAAAGTTTTTGCACCATCGCTATCCGCCTTGAAGGCAAAAAAATCCGCGTCGTTCTCAAGTGCGGGTTCCAGCAATTTATGGTATTGGGCCTTGGCAACGGCCTGCGTTCCGAACTGCAATAAATGTGGGTTCACAAATTGTGCGTCGAGCAGCGTAAAACCGCCGAACTTCAAACGCGCAACCAAATGCACCAGTGCGACTTTGCTGGCGTCAGTGGCCCGGCTGAACATGCTTTCACCGAAGAAGGCTGAGCCAATGCGGATACCATAAAGCCCACCCACCAATTCGCCGTCCAACCACGTTTCAACCGAATGCGCACAACCCATTTTATGAAGTTGCGAGTAAAGCGTGATGATGCGTTTGTTGATCCACGTTTCTTTGCGGGTTTCAGAATGTGCTGCACACAAGGCGATCACATCCTTGAACGCCGTATCAATGCGAATATCAAACGGCTGCTGTTTCACTCGCTTTCGCAAACTGCGCGAAATGTGAAAACCTTCGAGCGGAATAACACCACGTTCATCCGGTTCAACCCAATAAAGTGCAGGATCGCTTGCACTTTCCGCCATTGGAAATACGCCAGCCGCATAGGCTTGCAATAAAACCTGTGGCGTAATGGAAGTCACGGTTTGGTACGTTCCAGATATTTTTCCAGCCAGTGGATGTCATAATGGCCGTCAATAATATCGTTCTCTCGCAAGAGCCGTTGAAACAGTGGGATGGTGGTTTCGACACCGTCGATGACGAATTCTGACATGGAGCGGCGAAGGCGCATCAAGCACTCAGCCCGGGTTTTTCCGAACACAATGAGTTTGCCAATGAGGCTGTCGTAATAAGGTGGAATTTTATAGCCGGAGTAGAGTGCGCTATCGATACGCACACCAAGTCCGCCCGGAAAATGCACAGCATCCACACGGCCTGGTGATGGTGCGAAAGTCTGCGGATTTTCGGCGTTGATGCGGCACTCAATGGCGTGGCCCGAAAACTCAATATCCGATTGCTTCATCGTCAGTTTGCCGCCGGCGGCAACGCGGATTTGCTCCTGCACCAGATCAAGCCCCGTGATCATTTCAGTGACGGGGTGTTCCACCTGTAGGCGGGTATTCATTTCGATGAAGTAGAATTCATTGTTTTCATAAAGAAACTCGATGGTGCCGACGCCTTCGTAATTCAGCTTCTTCATCGCTTCAGCAACGCGGTTGCCGATCTCATCACGTTGGTGGGCATTCAGAGCAGGGGAGTGGGCTTCTTCCCAAATCTTCTGGTGGCGGCGTTGCAAGGAACAATCGCGTTCACCCAAATGCACGGCATTGCCTTGCCCATCACCTAAGACCTGGATTTCAATATGGCGCGGCTTTTCGAGATACTTTTCAATGTAAACTTCGCCATTTCCAAACGCAGCCTTGGCTTCCGTTTGTGCAGTGCCTATGGCCACTTCCAAATCATCTTCATTGCGGGCCACTTTCATGCCGCGCCCACCGCCGCCTGCGGTGGCTTTGATAATGACGGGATAGCCAATGTCCCGCGCCACTTTGCGGGCATCCTCAACCGTAGCCACACCACCTTCGGAACCAGGAACGACGGGAATGCCTAAGGCTTTTGCAGTGCGTTTGGCTTCAATCTTATCACCCATGGTGCGGATGTTTTCGGGTGACGGCCCGATGAACTTAATCTCGTGCTCTTTTAGAATTTCTGCAAAGCGGGCGTTTTCGGACAAGAACCCGTAACCCGGATGCACAGCGTCCGCACCTGTGATTTCGCAAGCGGCAACAATAGACGCAACGTTGAGGTAACTGTCTTTGGCAGCAGGTGGCCCGATGCAAACGCTCTCATCGGCAAGCTTAACATGCATGGCGTCGGCGTCAGCGGTGGAGTGTACAGCGACTGTCGCGATGCCCAATTCGCGGCAGGCACGCAAAACCCGGAGCGCAATTTCACCCCGATTGGCGATGAGGATTTTTTCAAACATTGTTTATTCAATCACCATCAGAACTTCGCCGAATTCAACGGGGCTGCCGTTGTCGACCATGATTTGAGTGACCTTGCCGGACTTCGGCGCCGGGATTTGGTTCATGGTTTTCATGGCTTCGATGATCAAGAGCGTCTGACCTTGCTTGACTGTTGCACCAATGGTCACGAAGGGCGCAACTTCAGGCGAGGCCGCCATATAGACCGTGCCGACCATTGGCGACTTTACACCGCCGGCATGATCACCTGCTGGTGCTGCTGCTATAGCTGTTGCTGCAACCGGTGCCGCCATCAGCGGAGCTGCCATCATGGGGGCAGGGGTTTGCACATGCGTGACAACCGTTTTCGAAACGCGGACACGAACACCTTTTTGTTCAAGTTCAATTTCCG
>JAYUQS010000082.1:0-13878 GCA_043756645.1 Hyphomicrobiales bacterium
CTCACAATAATGCGCGTCTAATTCCGCAACGATTTTGGGGTGGGCGGGGCTGCGGTTGTGATAGTGAATTTCCAATCCGAAGGCTTTGGCGCGTCGGGCTACCGCAGTGCCGATGCGGCCCATGCCGATGATACCAAGCTTCTTGCCTTTAAGCCGCGAGCCCAACATCCAAGTTGGACTCCAGCCGGCAAACTGGTTTTGCCGTAAAGCATCAGCACCTTGAATAATCCGGCGCGTAACAGTCATAATCAAAGCCAACGTCATGTCGGCCGTGTCTTCGGTCAATACTCCGGGTGTATTGGTCACAGTAATGCCGCGTGCCAAGGCCGCCGCCACATCGATATGATCAAGCCCCGTGCCAAAATTGGCGATGAGTTTCAGCTGTGGCCCAGCCTGCGAAATGACGAAGCCGTCAATGCGATCTGTGATCGTTGGCACCAAGACATCAGAGCGGCGGATGGCAGAAACCAGATCAGAATTTGAGTACGGCTTATCGCTCACATTGAATTCGCAGTGAAATAATTGGCCCATGCGAGCCTCCACGACATCCGGCAGTTTCCGGGTAATCACCACCAATGGTTTGGCAACGGCCATTCTGAACTCATTCCTCAATGCGGCGTTATCAACCCAATCTTAACCTTGAACGGGCACCAATGCAGGTGGCCGGAGGCAGGGCAGGGTTTGCGTTGTTGTAACCCCGTGTCTAGTCGCTGGCCAGCACCCGCCGCAACCATAAAAGCAAGCCGAATGTCCCCAGCCTTAATCTCAACCGCTCGCCAGATTGACCGCTTGCTGAACGCCGTGAAGACGCGTGTAAAGCCCATGCATGGGGCTGCGATTGTATTATTGTTGGGTGCAATGACCAGTATTTGGATGGTGCAGGGCATACGAGGTGGTGAAGTCATCAAGGGTGAAACCGGTGATGTGACCGCTTCGGTTGATCAAGCCCCGATGCAAATAGGCCCCTCAGGTTTCCCGATTCCCCGTTTTCTTACTTTAAAGGCCAATAAGGTCAATGTGCGCAAAGGCCCGTCCAGCAGCCATGACGTGGCTTGGGTGTTTCAGCGCAAGGGCATGCCGGTCGAAGTCACAGCTGAATTTGAGAACTGGCGCAAAATCCGCGACAGCCACGGCGAAGAAGGCTGGATCCTCCAGCAAATGCTGTCCGGCCGCCGCTTTGCTATGGCGCCGGATTGGGACAAGCTAAAATCTGTTGATTTGCACGACAGTGAATCGGCCCGCAGTGGCAAGGTGGCCAAACTCTCGCCAGGTGCGATTGCACAAATTGAGAGCTGCTCCGGCCAGTGGTGCTATCTTTCCACGGAAGAATACGAAGGCTATGCCCTGCAAACCGGGCTTTGGGGCGTTTACCCCGGCGAAGTGGTGGATTAGACCAGCATCAATGCGGGATCTTCAATAAGAGCTTTGAAAGCTGCCAATAATTCTGCACCTACAGCGCCATCAACCGCACGATGATCGCATGAGAGTGTGACTGTCATTTGCGTTGCAAGCACGGGCTGCTTGTTCACAGGGATAAAGCGTTCAACCGCTGAACCGACGGCCAATATGCTTGCATGTGGCGGGCTGATGATGGCGGTGAATTGCTCCACGCCGAACATGCCCAGATTTGAAATCGCAGCAGTGCCGCCTTGATATTCATGCGATTGCAATTTGCGGGCACGGGCTTTTGCTGCGAGCTCTTTCATTTCCGATGAGATTGCAGAAAGCGATTTGACCTCGGCATTGCGCACGACCGGCGTGAACAATCCACCCTCAACTGAAACGGCAACGCCTACATCGCTGCTGCGATGTTGCAAAATGCCATCGTCAGTATAGGTCACGTTGGCGGCCGGAACTTTTTGCAACGCCACAGCCAAAGCTTTGATGACGAAATCATTGATCGATAATTTATAGAGAGGTGTTTTGTCAGCAGCTTTGGCGGCGGCGGCATTCAAGCGCTCGCGCGTCGCCATCAATGTATCAATGGTGCAAGTGGCCGAGAGATAAAAATGCGGAACGGTTTGTTTGGATTGCACGAGGCGCTGCGCAATGGTGCGGCGCATGCCGTCCAAGGGTTTCACGTCGTAGCTGCCTTCAGCGTAAAGGGCTTTGATGGCAGCGGTATCCATGCCGCCCATGACAACGTCATTCCGGCGCAAGCCGGAATCTTTTTGAGCGGGAATAATTTTAACGTCAGCTGCTGTGATGCGACCACGGGGCCCAGAGCCTGTAAGTGAAGACAGTGCAACCCCGGCTTGCTTTGCCAGGCGGCGGGCGAGGGGAGTAGCCCTCACACCCGTTCCCATCTTTCCGTCATCCCGGCGAAGGCCGGGATCGGGCTGAGCGACATGCGATTCTGCCGGAAGCTTCGCCCCGGCCTGCGCCGGGGTGACGGTTAAAGAAGAAAATGCCTGAGGCGTTTCACCGCCTCCATAAATCATCGCCACCACTGTGCCGATATTTACCGATGCACCTTCTTTCACATCCGACAGCTTGATCACACCGTCAGCCGGCGCTTCGATTTCCATGGCGGATTTATCGGTTTCAATTTCGAAAACCGCTTGGCCTTTTTTGACGGTGTCGCCGTCTTTCACATGCCACTTGGAAATGGAACCCTTCTCCATATCCATATCAACTTTGGGGAAAATGACTTCGACAGCCATGGCTTAGAAACCACCCTTTGCCAATTTGCGCAAGCCCTCAACAATGCCATCAACTTGTGGCACGGCGGCTTTTTCAAGATTGGGATTGTAGGGGATAGGGGACTCAGAACCACCCATGCGCAAAATCGGCGCGTCAAGATAATCAAAGGCTTCGCTTTCAGCTATCAGTGCCGAAATTTCAGCACCTACACCAAAGCTTTTTACACCTTCATAGACGATGGCGAGGCGCGTTGTTTTCTTCACACTTTCGATGATTGTGGCCCCATCGATGGGGCGGATGGAACGCAGATCAATCACTTCCAAATTGATGCCTTCACCAGCCAAAATCTCGGCGGCCTCTAACGCCTTATGCAACATAATCGCACCTGCAACGACTGTCGCATTAGCACCTTCACGCCGAACTACAGCCTTGCCAATTGGCGTCAGGTACATTTCTTCCGGCACATGGCCTTTGATTTTGTAGAGCAGCTTGTGTTCGAAAATCAAAACCGGATCAGGATCATCAATCGCTGCCAGCAACATGCCCTTTGCATCCTCAGGCGTTGAGGGTTGCAGCACTTTCAAACCCGGCACATGGCCAAACCAGGCTTCAAGCGATTGTGAGTGTTGTGCCGCAGCACCCGTGCCAGACCCACAGGGCATGCGGAACACCACGGGCACCGATGCCTTGCCACCCAGCATATAGCGCATCTTTGCGGCTTGGTTGACGATCTGCTCCATCGCGAGTGTGGCAAAATCCGAGAATTGAAATTCATAAACCGGGCGCGCACCAGCAACCGCTGCACCCACGGCAACGCCAGCTCCACCCAGTTCAGCAATCGGTGTATCACGCACGCGGTCTTCGCCGAAGCGATGCACCAGGTCACCCGTCACACCAAAGGCGCCACCATAAACCCCAATGTCTTCGCCCATGATGAACACACGCTCATCCGCTTCCATGGCTTGCGCCAAGCCTTCATTGATGGCTTGGGCGAAACTTAATTCACGCAGGCTCATGCCACACCTCCAACGGTGTAAACATCTCGCAGCAAGGTATCCATCGCGGGGTCAGTACCGGCCTGCGCAAAGGCAAAACCATCTGCCACATCTTTTTCAACTTCATCGCGCACCGCTTGCACGTCGTCAGCGGTCAACACACCATGGCCCTGCAATTCAGCTTCAAACATCGGGATTGGGTCCTTGAGTTTCCATTCCTCAATTTCTTCCTTTGTACGATACTTGTTACGGTCCGAACGCGAATGCCCGCGGGTGCGATAGGTTTTGCATTCGATAAGCGACGGACCATCGCCACGTTGCGCCCGTTCCATCGCCACCATCATGGCTTCGTTGACATCGGCGATGTTGTTGCCATCCACCACGACGCCCGGCATGTTGTAAGATATAGCGCGGGTCGCCACGTCCTTCACTGCGGTTGAGCGTTCGGTCGAAACCGACATGCCATATTGATTGTTCTCGCACACATAAATCACCGGCAGTTTCCAAACGGCGGCGATGTTCAATGACTCGTGAAACGCGCCTTCATTGTTGGCACCATCGCCAAAGAAGCACACAGCAACGTCTTTGCCCTTGCGCTGTTTGATGGCGAGGGCGGCACCAGTCGCCAGTGGCAAACCGCCACCGACAATGCCGTTGGCTCCTAAGTTTCCGGTGGCCACATCAGCAATGTGCATTGAGCCGCCGCGCCCCCGGCAATAGCCTTCTTCCTTGCCGAAGAATTCTGCGAACATGAATTTCACTTCAGCACCCTTGCCGATGCAGTGGCCATGGCCACGGTGGGTGGAGGTGATGTAGTCCTTATCTGTCAAATCCATACAGATGCCCACAGCCGAGGCTTCCTGCCCGATCGATAAATGCATGGTGCCGTGGGTCAGGCCACGAATGTAGGATTCCTCCGCCATCTCCTCAAAACGCCGGATCAACCACATGCGCTTCAAGGCCAGCCGCAGCTGTTCCTTTGAGTGCTTGGCATAAAACGGGCGCGCATTGCTGCCCTTCTTGGAAGATTTTGCAACAGAAGCAGCAGACATGGATGGGCCCCGACAGATTGTCTTTGAGGGTTGATTAATGAAACATTACGCAACGCGCTGTCAATATGTATCAATATTGGTCAGGCATTCAGTACAAGTCTCCAACGCTCTTTAAAGCTTTGGCCAGTCCCGCAACATCGCGCCGTTCCACGGCGATTTGCATTTCAGGCAAGCGCGGTGCCAACAGCGCACCTGCAATTGCAAAAAATTCATTTTCATCTAAAGATTCAATGGGCTTACCATCTTCCGCGATGAGTAAGGCAACACACGCAGCGGCCATAACTCCGAGATTTGTATCAGCACTGCCTAAGAAACCAAATTGGGGTTTTGCTACGCCCGACCGCGCAATGGGATCCGCTTCAACCAAATGCAACATTGCCTGTGCCAAAATCAGAGTTGGTTCTTCATTCGCCTCTGATGTGGTTTCCGCCATCCGCCGCCGCGCGGCATCGATCCGGTGTTCCAGCACCAAAAATGGCCCCTCGGTTCCATGTTGCAGAATATGTTTTGCCGCCCGGAAAAAATAAACCGTGAAAGCCGAGGTCAACACCAATCGGTTCTGCCTGATGGCCTCAAGCACGTCGCCGCGCATGCCCGGCGCAAAAGGCGAGGGTAAATCCCGCCACTGCGGCACAAACAGCCGGACGGAGACATCAGCCGCTTTAGAGAGTATTCCATCAATCAGCCGTGCACTGCGCCCGACGATGCGGGACAAAACCGTCGCCGCAGCTTGCCGGTCACCGTCAGCCCGCGATAAATCCCGCACATAAAACTGCGCCGTGCGCAAACTGTCGCGAATGCCTGCAGCCATGCATACAGCATGGGCGGTCAGTGAATCAGCAGATCGGATAGCAATTGTCATGAGGCAATTTGAACCTTGCAGGAACGTCTACGTCAAGCGATGATAGCGTCACAGGTTAATCACATGCGAACACCCCTTAAAACTGAAATCTCCGCCACAACTGACCTCACCCATGAGGCGAGGCGTTTTCGTACGATTTTGCAGAGTTTTGAACGCAATTTGGATCTGCTTTTCAAGGACTCAGGGCTTAGCCCGCATGTCAATCACGCAGCCCTTGCAACGGCCTTCGCCAAATGGCGGGAACGTTTCGATGCGACAAAACATTTAGCCGAAGCCAATCGCCATGATTTCGTGATTTATGCTGCAGGCCTGATGTTGAAAGAGCTGGTCGACGCTAAACCTTTGCAAGCTCTGCCAACGCCGGAAGCTCCCACCATTCCGAAAGACCATGTGCTGGCACGCTGGCCCGAAGGCTATGCTTATACCAGCTTTTGTCTGTCGGTTGCGTCTGCAATCCTCAGTGAAATGGGTGAGAACGAACTTTTGAGTAAAGAATTGGCTGATGATCCGGCTTTTTGGGACTCATTTAAAGAAAACACCATTGAAAGCCCTGTCACTGCGGTCGCATTTTTTGATCTTGTTTGCGGAAATGACCCCAACTGGGACGCACCGGATGTACCCTGGCTGAGAAATGCCGTCCGCAGTTCAAATCTATTGAAGCCGCAAACGCAATCCAAGTTGAATTGAGTATAACATATTCCGGCGAGAGCCGGGATGCCGGGTTAGAGTTAGAAATCAGTGACCGAGGCCGAACAAAGCGCCAATAGAAAATGGCGCGGGCATTAAGTCGGGCCGGAACATATGCAAGCCTTCCCACGTCATCTGAATGGCGACATAAACAATGACCGCGAGGCCGACATAGGCAATCCAGCGATGCTTGTTCAAAAGTTTCGCAACAAATGATGCAGCAAAGCCCATCAATGCAATTGAGAGGACAAGACCAAAAATCAAAACATTCGGGTGGTCTTTGGCAGAAGCGGCCACTGCCAACACGTTGTCGAGAGACATCGACACATCGGCAATGACGATTTGCCAAGCAGCTTGCGCAAAAGTTTTCTTTGGTGCGCCGTCGCCAACATCACCATCTCTGTCGAGGTCTTCATTGGTAACGGTTTCTGTGCCGTCATTGTGGGCACCACCACTGCGCAATTCGCTCCACATTTTCCAGCAGACCCAGAACAGCAACAAGCCGCCGACCACGAGCACGATCGCGCCGAGTGCGATAAGCCACGTTGTAGCAAGTGCAAAAATAATGCGCAAAACGGTTGCGGCAATGATGCCAATCAGGATTGCCTTGCCACGTTGCTCTTTGGGCAAACCGGCCGCAGCCATGCCAATGACGATGGCATTGTCGCCCGCCAAAACCAAGTCGATCATGATAACCTGGCCAAGTGCAATCAAGGCTTCAGTGCTAAAAAGGCTCTCTAACAAAATGTGGTACCCTCGGCTGAATCAATAGAACGCCGACTTAGAACGGTAATCGGCTTGAAACAAGTCGGAATAAAATAGGTCGAGCCATTCCCCGTGACGCGTCGTCATTGCGTGGCCTGGAACGCTCCGACCCGCCAGGCTATTTAGGCCGCTTTTGCTTTCAACATGTTGTCTTGCCTTTGGCGAAGGTCATAAATCTTTGCCGTTGTGTCAACAGCTACATTTTCCGTTGTCAGCAATTCACCCTTTTTGATGGGCTTTGTCACTTTGCCGCGTTCCAGCAACCCGCAAGGAACTCCTTTTGCGGCAACAGCCTGTGCAACTGTCATGATCCAAGCGCGGTAAGTATATTCCCCAATCGCATCCAGCTTGTCACCGGGCTGCAAATCCTTTTTGGCGACAGCGCAGACTTCCGACACTGGAACCGGCAGCGGCACCATATCAGCCGCGCCATACATAACAGCACGCGCACAAGACATCGGCACTTCAAGCGACGTCAAGTGATAGGGGCGGATAAATTTGAAATAGGGGCCTTTGCCCATTTTTAAATCTGTCATGCGTTCATGAATGCGGGGGTGGGGGGCTTTCACAATTACAAATACGCCGGGTGCAACACCTTTGCCGATGGAATAATCAACCACGCCCGATTGCGAGAGCAGGCCACCATCTTCAATCGGGCACAGCATTTCCGTGAGTTGATCCAATGTGGCGGCAGGGCCATGCATTCCGGGTTTATCTGGCACAAGACCTGTGGCATTTGAAATAGCCGCCATCTCAACCATTGTCTTGGAGCCATCAACAAATTCGACCAGCATGCGCGGGTTCATATGGCGGCGCGTGGCTTCTTCCAGATATGCATCAGGTGTAGCGTCGATGTTGAGCGGATTGTTCTTGCCCTTGCCAGCCGCCACAATCGGATAACCCAGCGCCTTGGCAAAATTGATGATTTCAATACAGCTTGAAGGCTCATCACCTGCACCAAGTGTATAAGTCACACCCAAACGGCGCGCTTCATGCGAGAGATATGCACCGATGGTGATATCGGCTTCCACATTCATCATCACCAAATGCTTGCCATGTTCCATGGCAGTCAGGCCGATTTCAGCCCCCACACCGGGAACCCCCGTGGCATCAATCACCACATCAATATGTGCGCTTGAACACACCAATTGTGCATTGGAGGTAATGGCGGTTTTCCCACCCTCTATTGTGGCGTCCAGTTTCTGCTGGCTGTCCACCACCCGGTGATGATCATCATCGCGCCCCGCAATTTTAAGGGCCATCTGCGCTGCAGCGGGATTTAATTCTGCAATGGCAGCAACGGTAATGCCCGTCATCACATCGCATTGCGTGACAATATCAGTGCCCATTTCACCAGAACCAATCAACCCCACACGAATGGGACGGCCGAGTTCCGACTGGCGGCGTTGCAGATCAACGGGAAGGTTTCCGGAAAATTTTGTTGCGGCCATGATGTGTCGTGGCTCCCTTTGAGGTCAGATTGGTTAAAGATACTTTTGTTTTTGACTAAGTCAATATGTGCTATTATTGTCATCCATACAAAAAGCATCTTTTGCGTTGCACAGCCCTTAGCTGTGGCACAAGATAAAAGAAACAGGGTTGGGAACATGGCGTCAATTTCTCTGAACAAAGTCACCAAGGGTTGGGGCAGTGTCGTGGGCGTCGACGCCATCGACCTTGAAATCAGAGACAAAGAATTCATTGTGTTTCTCGGCCCCTCGGGCTGTGGCAAAACCACCACGATGCGGATGATCGCCGGTTTGGAAGACCTGACTTCGGGCGATATTAAAATCAATGGTGAAACCATGAATGACGTGGACGCGCGGGACCGTGACGTTGCCATGGTGTTCCAGTCTTATGCGCTTTACCCCAATATGTCGATTTATGAGAACATCCGCTTTCCCCTCCGTATGCGCAAGGTGCCGGCCGAAAAACACGACGCATTGGTGCGCGAAGCCGCCCGTATGGTGGAGCTGGGTGATTTGTTGGAGCGGAAACCCAAAGCCCTCTCCGGTGGTCAGCGCCAACGTGCAGCACTCGCCCGCGCCATCGTGCGCCAACCGCAAGTGTTTTTGATGGACGAACCACTTTCAAACCTCGACGCAAAACTGCGCTTGGCCATGCGCGCGCAGTTGAAACACATTCAAAAACGCCTTCAAACCACAACTGTATACGTAACGCACGACCAGATCGAAGCCATGACGCTGGCAGACCGCATTGCCATCATGAACAAGGGCAAGATCCAGCAATTGGGCACGCCCGATGAAGTTTACAACAATCCCTCAAATGTCTTCGTCGCCGGATTTATTGGTTCGCCGCCGATGAACCTGATCAACGGCAATATGGAAAAAGGGGTGTTCACCGGCCCCCAAACCATCGTGCCGAAAGCTGGCAAGTCTACCGGCAAAATCACCTTTGGCATCCGTCCGGAAGATGTGTCCGTGGCCAAAAAGGGCAAAGGCCATGTCAATGCCATGTTATATTCCCTCGAACCCACCGGGGACCAAACCTTGGTGACTGTTCGTCTTGGCGAACATTTGCTTGTGGCCAGAGCCGACCGCGATTTCCGTCAAGCGATTGATACGCCCATTGCGTTGAATTTTGATGTGGCGCGGGCCTATTTGTTCGATGGCGAAACCGGTGCGCGAATACGGGGTTGAGTAAACCCGCACACTCAGCCATTCTAGCGGCATGAACAGTGTTTTATCTATTGGTGAGTGCATGTTGCAATTGCGTGAGGAACGTAAAGGCAAATTCGCCCAAGGCTTCGGCGGCGACTCGCTGAACACCGCAATCTATCTTTCCCGCCTCGGTATTAAGTCCAGTTACCTCACGGCACTGGGTGATGACGAGTGGAGCAATGACATGCTTAGCCTGTGGCAAAAGGAAGGTATTGACACCTCACTGGTGCGCCAGGTGCCGGGCCGCATGCCAGGGCTCTACATTATTCAAAATGCCGCCAGCGGGGAGCGGCGTTTTTCTTATTGGCGCGAGCATTCCCCCGCACGCGAAATATTTGATGAGGACAATCAATCTCTCGCGCAATCTTTTATGCAACATGAATGGATTTATTTTACCGGTATAACGCTTTCACTTTATAATGCTGAAGCCCGCGCTTTGTTTTTCGACTATTTGCAACGCGCCAATGATGCTGGTGCTTGGATTGTTTTCGACACCAACTTTCGCGAGCGCGGCTGGTCCGATCTTGCCGAGAAAGACAAGGCCTTTCGCCAAGCCATCGAAATTGCCGATATTCTGTTTGCTTCACATGAGGACATGCAAGGCATATTTGGCCGCGCTGGTGAGGCCATGTTTGAAATTGCCAAATGCGTCGAAAAAATCCTGAAATTGCCAGATGCTTCAGCCCGCGTTGTGTATCGCAACCACGATGAAGTGGCAGCCCCACTGCCGGTCAAAAAAGTCATTGATACCACGGCGGCAGGAGACAGTTTTGCTGCTGCCTATTTGGCGGCGCGGATCAAAAACAAACCACCGCTTTTGGCCGCAGCAGACGGCCACCTCTTAGCCAACGCCGTGATCCAACATCCCGGCGCTATTCTGCCCCGTTCAAAAATGCCAAAATCTCTGCGCATCAAAATCAAATGAGGACACTATGCTGAAAAATCTCGATCCCCTTCTCAATGCTGATGTGTTGCATGCGCTGGCCTCAATGGGGCATGGCGATGATTTGATTGTGTGTGATTCAAACTTCCCTGCTGACTCGGTGGCCCAGGAAACTGCTTACGGCAAACTTTTGCGCATTGACGCTGATGCCGCCACTGCCGTCCGCGCCTTGCTCTCGCTTTTCCCACTGGACCCTGCCGTGAGCATGGGCGAAGCCGCAGCCCGCATGGAAGTCATGGGCAACCCAACCGAACTGTTGCCGGTTGCCAATGAGGTGCAGGCTGAAGTGGATCGCGCTGAGGGCAAAAGCTGGCCCATGGGTTCGATTGAACGCTTTGCTTTTTACGAACACGCCAAGCGCGCTTATTGCGTGGTGCAAACCCGTGAACGCCGCTTTTATGGCTGCTTCAAATTCAAAATGGGCGTTATCCCGCCGGACGTAAAACTCGGACGCTAAATCATGCAAAAATCCGGCGTCGCCATTCTGGGCATCTATGTGGCTGACCTTGCCTTCCGCGCCGGCCGCCAACCTGCCATGGGCGAAACCATTTTGGGGTCGTCTTTCGTCATGGGGCCGGGCGGCAAGGGTTCTAATCAAACCGTCGCCGCTGCAAGAGCAGGAGCCGATGTCACCTTCATCACCAAACTCGGCAAGGATGATTTCGGCGACCGTGCCTTGGCCATGTATGCCAAGGAAGGTGTGACGGTGCGCGCCGAACAGGTCACCGACAACGCAACCGGTGCAGCTTATATTTTCGTGCAGGACGGTACGGGTGCGAACGCTATTATCGTGGTGGCGGGGGCTGCTGGCACCATCAGTATTGCCGATGTCGAAAAAAACCGAGCTGTGATTGAAGGCGCTAAAGTCTTCATGACGCAATTGGAACAACCCATACCGGCGGCCATGCGCGGGTTGGAAATTGCGCGTGCTGCCGGCACGATTACAATTTTGAACACAGCACCTGCAGCACCCCTCGATGATGCGATTTATCAGCTTTGCGATTATGTGACACCCAATGAAAGCGAAGCCAGCATGCTGACGGGCATTGAAGTGGTTGACATCGCGACAGCCCGCAAGGCCGCCGATGTGTTGTTGAAGAAAGGTGTAGGCTCTGCACTCATTACTTTGGGCGGCAACGGTTCTTTGTTGCACACGCGAAATATGTCGCTGCACATTCCGGTTTTTGATGCGGGCAAAGTGGTTGATACCACGGGCGCAGGTGATGCTTTCAATGGCGGCTTTGCAGCAGCCTTGGCCCGCGGAGAAAGCCCGGAAGCCGCTGCGCGATTTGGCAGTGCGACGGCTGGCATTTCAGTGACAAGACCAGGAACAGCACCGTCTATGCCGATGCGGGTTGAGACGGAAGCGTTGTTGAGGGGGTAAGGGAAGGGACCTCATCCGTCCATCGCTTCGCAATGTCCACCTTCTCCATTTTCAATGGAGAAGGGACAAAAAATGTCCCCTCTCCATCACAGATGGAGAGGGAGGGACCCGTCGCGCAGCGATGGGAGGGTGAGGTCCCTTACCCCTTCACAGCACCCATCGTCAGACCGCGTGACAGATGGTTTTGAATCAGGATCACCAATAGCAGGGCCGGGAAGAAGGCGAGGAAGCCTACCAGTGCGATGGCGTTGTAAATAATGCCGTCTGAACCGCCGGAGAAATTCGCCAGTGCCACGGATAATGGATAGGCGTTTTTTGATGCGATGATCAGCGTGAACAGATATTCATTCATGGCGAAGATGGCAGCGATAACGGCTGCGGTGATGATGCCCGGCAGGCACATGGGGATGATGATTTCCCACAGGATGCGCAGATCAGAAGCGCCGTCGGTGCGGGCGGCGTCTTCGATTTCGGGGTGAATGTCGATCATGTAACTGCGGATGATCCAGATGACGATTGACAGGTTCATGGCGGCGTAAACCAACACCAGAGCCCAAACGGAATCGATCAGTTTCAACTTGCCAAACAAGAAGAACATCGGAACCACGACGGCAGCAGGAGCCATCATCTTGGTGGTCAGGATGTAATTGCCGATGTCTGCATTGCCTTTGAACTTATAACGCGCCAAAGCATAGGCAGCCGGAATACCCAAGATCAGGCAAATGAACACACTGCCGGTGATCGCCACAACCGAATTGTAGAAGTAGAGACCAATAGGCCACTCCGTCCAGATTTTGGCCCAGGTCTCAGTTGTCAAAGTCGGGAAGTAAATCGGTTGCGGGGCGATAATTTCATTGCGCGGGCGCAACGCAATCGACGCGAAGTAGATGATGGGGAGAAGTGCAAACACCCCCCAGACCGTCAAGACCAGCCAGCCCCAACGCGGGCCTTCCAAGCGCTTACTCATGATTCAGTTCCTGACTTGAAGAATTTGCGCACCAGAATTTGCGCCAGAATAACTGTGACGAACAACACAAGCACTGAGGCCGCTGAAGCATAGCCATGATCAAAGCTGCGGAAGGCTGTTCGGTAAATGTAGTAACTCAGTGTTTCAGTTGCCCCGGCGGGCGAACCTTGCGTGATAATATTTACCGCCGACGTGTTGTTGAGCAAATCAATGCCGCGCAATACAAGTGCAATTGCGATAACCGGGCGCAACAAGGGCAAAGAAATGTTCCAGAACATTTGCCCGAATGATGCGCCATCAAGGCGTGCGGCTTCTTCAATCTCTTTGTCCTGTCCTTGCAGTCCTGCAACCAAAATAATGAACAGAAATGGCGTCCATTGCCAAACGTCCGTGACAACAAGTACAAATCGCGCATTGAACGTGTGGGCCATCCAGTCGACGCCACCATCAACGAGGCCGACGCGATTCATCAAATCGGCGATCACGCGTCCATCGTTGAACAAAAGTTTCCATAGATAGCCGACAGCAGACGGCATGAATAGCATCGGCAACATAAACAAAATGCGCCAGCCTTTGACCCAAGGTGAGCGATAGACCAGCGTTGCCAATAAAAGGGCAATGACAAATTCAATAGCAAGCGTGATTGATCCCAACAGCAGCGTATTCCAAACCGCTTCCCAGAAATGCTCATCGCCCAAAAGCGTGCGATAGTTCTCGAGGCCGACATAGTTTTGCTGCCAATTGAATTTGCCGGTGTAAAATGAGCGGTAGAGTGCAAAAGCGCCGGGCCACAACGTGATACCCAGCAAATAAATGCAAGCCGGCGCCACCATTAAGTAGGGAAACGCCTTGCGCATGGCCGGATTGCGGCGGCGGCGGATGGGGAGTGTGGTGGTTGT
>JAYUQS010000083.1:0-4763 GCA_043756645.1 Hyphomicrobiales bacterium
CAGCGGAGCTGCCATCATGGGGGCAGGGGTTTGCACATGCGTGACAACCGTTTTCGAAACGCGGACACGAACACCTTTTTGTTCAAGTTCAATTTCCGACAGCCCGGTTGAGTTCAGTATTGCTGCGAGATTTTCGACGAGGGTCAGTTCAGAAGAACGCGTGACAGCTTTGACTGGTGCTTTGATTTTTTTCTTAACTGGCATGATTTACCCTTGTTTCGTCGGCCATTGGAAATGTAGAGATTCCATATTGTCACGTGTTATAGGCGGGTTAAGCCGGAAGGCCAACCCTTGTGTCGTGGCTGTGGATGAGTGGCCAGGTGCCTTCAGCAGAGTTTACAACCGTTGGCACGGACTTCAGTGACGGCTTGGCTCATGCCATCAAGCGGCAAATATCCGCCATAAACCTGGTCATCAATCACAAAGGCAGGCGTGCCATTGATGGCGAGATTTTTGCCCAGCTGCATATTTGCGGCAATGCGTTCACCAATTTCTTTTGAGCCGATGTCGGTTTTCAGTTTCACCATATCAAGGCCTAAGCCTTCGGCCAGTTGGTTGACCACGTCTGTCGTGATTTGGCCTTCTTGGCTGAACATGGCTTGGTGCAATTCCCAATACTTGCCTTGGTTCTGTGCCGCCAAGGCGGCACGTGCGGCATATTCAGAATGCTCACCAAAAATCGGGAATTCTTTAAACACCACTTTCAGATTGGGGTCTGCCTTGAGCAAGGTGGAAACTTCGGACATGGATTTTTTACACCAGCCGCAATTGTAGTCGAGGAATTCCACGACTGTGACATCGCCTTTTGGATTGCCGATTGAAGGGTCGCCCGGGGTTCTGAACACTTCCTCTTTAGACGCAAGCAAAGCGTTACTGCGTTGGTTTTCTTCCGCTTGTTTGTCTTTCACTTCAAGCTTAGAGGCCATTTCGCGCAAAAGTTCCGGGTTATCCAAAAGATAACCGCGGATAATTTCCTGCATCTCTGCTTTTTGCGCATCAGTGAATGAGCCGGCGACAGCGGGTGCGAAACTGGCAATAGCTGCAATGCTGGCGGCAAAAATGAAACGGGAAATGCTTTTCATGGTGTCCTCTGATTTGGCGGCAATACTGCCCTAAAATGAGCTTTCAGTGCAAATGGCTTTTGCGTGATCTATCACTGCTTTTTGGCAGCGAAGGTGAGAATGTCATTGGCCCTGAGCCATTCAGGCGTTCCCCGCTTGAAGCGGTCTTGCGCGGCATTGGCTTTTTCTATCGCAAGCTCACGGTCTCCCGTGGCGAAGGCATACTCCGCTGTGGCAAGTTCCGCACGTGCCGGGTCACCGCGTTCGCTGTGAGCCTGGGCTTGCAGTTTGAAGATGATTGATGAGTCTGACTCAGTCTTTTTCGATAGCGTTATGAGTTTTAACGCCTGATCAGCGTTTTCCTTGCCGCCTTGAGCCAGTAAAAGTTGAGCGTGAAGAATTTGCAGTAAACCACTGTTTGGTAGAAGTTCTCTGGCTTTTTTGATGGCGGGAATGCCGCGCTTCGGTTGGCCGTTTTCCAGTAAAGCCTGAGCTTTCAATTCCCAGAAATAGGGGTTTTGCGGCAATTCCTCCGTCAAGCCATCAAGCACAGGCATGGCGTTGGTGATATCACCGCGCCGATACATTGCGACAGCTCTGGCGTAGCGGGCAGGCATCGAGGTGTTTGAAGAGGGGTAACGCTGGAACACACGTTGCGGGCCTTGCGTATATCCAATGATTTTAGCTTTTACCAAATCATAGCGCAGCTTCTGGCCCATATCTTCGGGTTTTCCGAAATGCGGTGATTTCTTGGCGGCTTCTTCCAATGTGCGCACCCGCTCAAACGGCATGGGGTGCGAAAACATATAGGGGTCAGCGTTGATGGTTGCGGCGAGCGAGTCCTTGGCCATCTTGTCGAACAGCGTCAACATGCCTTTCGGGTCGTTGCCGGTGGCGTTCAGATATTTGAGTGCGGCTTGATCGGCTGATGCTTCCATCGAGCGCTGATAAGACAAGAAACGACGTTGCGCCACGCCTTGCGATCCCATCATAACACCCTGGCCCACTTTCGCTGCGCCTTCAACACCAGCAGCAGAGCCGCCAACAGCGGCGGCTGCACCAATCAACATGCCAATGATGCGCTCGGTTGAAGCGCGATCAATTTCATTTTGCAAACTCGCCAAGTGGCCCCCGGCAATGTGACCCGATTCATGCGCCAGCACGCCGATGACTTCTTTATAGGATTTCGTCTTGGTGAAGAGGCCAGTGTTTATGAAAATGCGCTGGCCGCCTGCGACAAATGCGTTGATGCTGTCGTCAGCGATGACAAAGACTTTGACTGAGTCCGGATTGATGCGAGCGGCTTTAAAAATCGGGCGCGAATATTGTCGTAACAGGCCTTCAATTTCCGCATCCCGGATAAGGTTGGGGCCGGATTGCTGCGGCTTTTTACGCTGCGCTTCGACAGGGGCAGAAAGTCCAATCGCAAGCATGGCCGCAAAAAGGCCGCGTAGCAGTTTAGATTTTGACAAGAGGTTCAGCACGGGCAGGGGTTTTCCCGTCAATTGCGGCGAGTTTGAGGCCCGAAAAAATCAGGAGTGCGAACATTCAAAAACATGAGCTTGTTCTCCCTCATCCCCCTTCGGAACCTTCTCCCGCAAAGAGAGCGGGAGAAGGCTTAATCCATTTGCCTTCTCCCGTTTTTTCAACGGGAGAAGGTGGCCGACAGGCCGGATGAGGGGCCAAGTGCGACATATGTCAAACTTAAGACTTCAACTTATTCCACCAACCACCTTTTTTAGGGGCGGCTTCAACTTGAACTGTTGGAGCAGGCGGGGTCCATTTGCGCACTTCCGGTTCGGCAATCACGTCTGGAATTTCCAGTTTGAATGCTGGTTCCGTTGGTACGACCAGTTGTGGTTCGCGCGACGGACGTTCACGTTTTTCACCGCCGTCATTACGATCACGGCGTGGGCCGCGTTCGCCCTTGTCACGGCGGCCATCACGACTTCCACGACGCGGGGACCGTTCTGGCCGCTCGCTTGGCGGTAGTTCGGACGCTTCTAGCGCTGCTTCACCTTCAACAGGCGTTGCAGCTTCTTCCGCAGATGTTTCACCATCTACACTCAGCGGCGTCTCGTCCTTGCGTGGACGATTACGGCCAAAGCGATCAAGACGTCCACGGCGCGGTTTGCGCTTTTCGTCATCCTGGCCTTCAGCTTCACCATCGCCACCGATGGTTTCAACATCTCCTTCGGCAGGCTCCGCAGATCCATTGTCACCACCAAATGAGCGTTCATCATTTGATTGTGGATCATCCTCAGCGCCGTCAGTGGTTGTAGCTTCAGCATTTACGGGAGAGCCATCTTCATTCAATTCGCGCTCATTGCGTCGACCGCCACGGCGGCCACGACGACGACGACGGCCTTTTCCACGTTCGCCCTCGGCATTCTGTTCTTCGCCATTCACGCTTGCATTGGATTCCGTTTCAGCTTCTTCCTCATCAGCTTCTTCGATGATGTCTTCTTCCGGCTCTTCGGTTAAAGCTGAGTCCATACGCACGGGTGCAGCCGTTGTTATGCGGCGCGGCGTATTTTCCCGCTCAAGTGCTTTTTCGATAATGGCATGTGTGCCCTTCACGTCATGCACAGAAGCCATCACGAAAATTGTGACGCCATAAGTCTGTTCCAAAATAAGCAAACTGTCGCGCTTTTCGTTAAGCAGATAAGCTGCCACTTCACGCGCACAGGTCACGTTCAAGTTTTCAGCGCGCTTCAACAATTGGTCTTCGATTTGGCGCAATACGCCAAGGCCACAAGATGGAACTGAGCGGATGGTGCCACGGCCCTCACAATGCGGGCAGGTGCGGAAGGTGCCTTCCATGAGACCCGGACGCAGGCGTTGACGCGACATTTCCAAAAGGCCAAAATGACTGATGCGACCGACTTGAATGCGAGCACGATCATTCTTCAATGCTTCTTTAATGCGGCGTTCAACGTTGCGATTGTTGCGGTTCTCTTCCATATCGATGAAGTCGATAACCACAAGACCGGCCAAGTCGCGCAGGCGCAACTGACGGGCAATTTCATCACAGGCTTCCAAATTGGTTTTGGACGCTGTGTCCTCGATGTTGTGTTCGCGCGTAGCCTTGCCGGAGTTGATGTCGATCGACACCAAGGCTTCGGTTTGGTTGATGACCAGATAGCCACCAGAAGGCAGGGTGACGGTTGGCGAGAACAGCGCATCTAAATGGCTTTCCACACCATGACGGGTGAACAGCGGTTTGTTATCTGAATATAGTTTCACATTTTTAGCGTGCGATGGCATCAGCATTTTCATGAAGTCTTTGGCTTCATGATAAGCTTCGTCGCCCTCAACAATCACTTCGTCCACGTCTTTGGTGTAAAGATCACGTATCGAACGCTTGATCAGGCTGCCTTCTTCATAGACGAGGCAGGGTGCTTCTGATTTCAATGTGAGGTCACGCACACTTTCCCAAAGGCGCATCAGATAATCAAAGTCGCGCTTGATTTCAGGGCGTGTGCGTTGGGCGCCTGCTGTGCGCACGATGAGGCCCATGCCTTGTGGCACTTCAACCTCTTTGGCGACTTCCTTCAAACGACGACGGTCGCCTGCATCTGTGATCTTGCGCGAAATGCCGCCGCCGCGTGCGGTGTTCGGCATCAAGACGCAATAACGACCTGCAAGTGAGAGATAAGTTGTGAGTGCAGCACCCTTGTTGCCGCGTTCTTCTTTCACCAC
>JAYUQS010000084.1:0-4761 GCA_043756645.1 Hyphomicrobiales bacterium
ATATTTGAGTAAGTCTCCCCGCAAAATGATCGAGGGATTGCCGCCATTTCAAGGCGGATGGGCTGGCTATATTTCTTATGATTATGGTCGGCACTTGGAACCGAAGGCCAAAATACCCACTTACAAACCCCTTTGCCCTGACATGGAATTTCATCTGTTTGAAACCGTAATTGCCATTGATCACTTGGAAGAACGGGCTTGGATTATTGGTGGTTCACGGCAAGACATTGCTGAATTGGAAATTTTTCTGTCGCGCCCCAAGCAAGGTTTGGGACCGGAGGTGAAAGCTCATTTCAAATCGGTGATCACGCCAGCGCAGCATGAAGACAATGTCCGGCGCACCGTTGACTACATTTTGGCGGGGGATATTTTTCAAGCCAATATCACGCAAATTTTTGAAGCGGATGCTGGTCCGCGATTTGATGCTTATAAACTTTACGAACAATTGCGCGGCAAGAATCCTGCTCCCTTCGCAACGCTGATGGATTACGACGGCGTCAAAATCATTTCGTCATCGCCTGAACGTTTGATCCGCTACAATGGCAAAGTCGCGGAAGCCCGCCCGATCAAAGGTACACGCAAACGCAGTGCCGATGCAGCAGAGGACGCCGCGTTAATGCAAGAGTTGCAATCTTCGCGCAAAGACCGCGCTGAGAATGTGATGATTGTTGATCTTCTCCGCAATGATCTCTCCATCGTCTCAAAGCCGGGCACGGTCAAAGTGCCAGTGTTATGTGGGTTGGAGACTTATGCCAATGTGCACCACTTGGTTTCTGTGGTGCAGGGTGAGTTGCAGGACAATGTGACATCAGTTGATTTGGTCAAAGCGGTTTTCCCCGGCGGCTCCATTACCGGTGCGCCGAAGTTAAGGGCGATGGAAGTGATTGCCGAATTAGAGGCAGCACCGCGTGGCGTTTATTGTGGCTCCATGGGTTATTTCAGTTTCAATGGCACCTGCGATTTCAATATCGGTATTCGCACCGTGCAAGTGGCTCATGGCCAAATGCGCGTGCAAGGCGGTGGCGGCATTACCGCAAGGTCAGATGCCGCAGCAGAATATGAAGAGAGTGTTTTGAAGGTTCAACGCATCATGGACACCATGTCATGATCTTGATCATCGATAACTACGATAGCTTCGTCCACAACATCGCCCGTTACTTTGTAGAGCTGGGTGAGAAGGTTGAAGTGGTGCGCAATGACGAAGTTGAAGCAAAGCATTTAAATGCCAAGGCCATCGTCATTTCGCCGGGGCCTTGCACACCCAATGAGGCGGGGGTGTCGCTGCAGGTGATCCAGGAATATTCCGGGCAATTGCCAATCCTCGGCGTGTGTTTGGGGCATCAAGCGATTGGCCAAGTGTTTGGCGGCAAGGTTGTGCGGGCCACGCACCCTATGCATGGCGATTATTCGGCGATCAGCCATGATGGCAGTGGCGTGTTCGAAGGTTTGCCGCAAAGCATTCATGTGGGGCGCTATCATTCGCTGATCGTTGAAGACGTTGAAGCGACTGACTTGCGCATAACCGCACGCAGTGAAGACAGTGCCATCATGGGACTGTCGCACAAAACCCATCCGACATTCGGGGTTCAGTTTCACCCTGAGTCAATTCTCACAACGCATGGCTATGAGATGTTCAAAAATTTTCTAAAGGTAACGACATGAAACGGATCTGGTTGAACAAGGAGTTGGTCAAGGGCAAGCTTGCGCTGTCAGCTTATGATCGCGGGCTCACGTTGGGCGATGGCATTTTTGAAACCTTCGCCGTCAATCGCGGCGTGGCGCTGTGGCGCTTCGAACATGTGGAGCGCATGCGCAAAGCTGCGACGGAATTGGGATTGCCTTTTTCGGACGACAACATTGAGAACGCCATCGACGCGCTGACCGATCGCGCCAAGGGCTCGCATGTCTTACGATTAACCCTGACACGCGGCGAAAGCGGGCGTGGTCTTGCAGGCGGTTTAACCAAACCGACATTGATTGGAACACTCCAGCCCTTCGATGAAAAACTGCGGTTTCAGCCTGCATCCTTGATGACATCATCCATCAGGCGGAACTTGCATTCGCCTTCTTCGCGCCTCAAAACGCTATCCTATATCGATAATATTCTGGCGGCACGCGAGGCTCACGCAAGAGGTGTTGATGACGCTTTGATGTTGAACACTGCAGGGCGCGTGGCCTGTTGTAGTATTGGCAATGTGTTTTTAGAAATCGATGGCGCGTTGGTGACCCCATCGCTCAATGAAGGTATTCTTCCGGGCATTATGCGGGATGCTGTCATCAAATTGGCGAAACATGCGGGCATCACGGTCAAAGAAAAACAGATCAAGCCTAGCGACATTGCCAAAGCTGATGTGATGTTTATGACCAATAGCTTGCGCTTTTTGCGCAACGTGACGAAATGCGATGACAAGAGATTTTCCACCCGTTCAAAAATTCTCGACACTTTCACGCGGGTGTTATTAAATGCTGAGCAAGAACAGATCATTCTGAATTGAGGAGTAAAGGCCATGAAATTTTTTGTTGATGCGGCTGACGTGAAGGAAATCAAAGAATGCCAGCAGATGGGACTGTGTGACGGTGTAACCACCAACCCGTCGCTCATCGCAAAGTCAGGTCGCGACTTCAAAGAAGTGATCGCTGAAATCTGCTCTTTCGTGGAAGGCCCCGTGAGTGCTGAAGTGGCTGCTCTCGATTACGACGGCATGATGCGCGAAGGATATATCTTGCGGAAAATCGCTAAGCACGTGGCCATCAAAGTGCCGCTGACAGTGGATGGCCTTCGCGCTTGCAAGTCCCTCTCATCCGAAGGCACTATGGTGAATGTGACCTTGTGCTTCTCGGCCAATCAGGCATTGCTGGCGGCAAAAGCGGGTGCAACTTTCATCTCGCCCTTTATCGGTCGCCTTGACGACATCAATTTGGATGGCATGGAACTCATCAGCCAGATCCGCCAGATCTATGACAATTATGGTTTTGACACGAATATTCTGGCGGCCTCGATCCGCTCAGCCAATCATATAAAAGATGCCGCAATGATTGGCGCTGACTATGCAACCGCTCCACCATCTGTGTTGAAAGGACTGGTCAGCCACCCGCTGACTGATAAGGGCATTGCAAGCTTTGTCAGCGATTGGGCCAAGACGGGGCAGAAGATTTAAGTTTCGCAATGTGGTTATTTGTATTTTCCCAAAGGACCTCATCCGTCTTGCGCGTTGCGCAATCCACCTTCTCCATCTTGCGATGGAGAAGGGACAAATTGCGTTCTGTAGTCCCTTCTCCACGGCACGTGGAGAAGGTGGATTGCGCTGAAAGCGCAAGACGGATGAGGTCCCTTTGGCGGCCATGTGTAGAAGCTTTTGCTGCGATGTAAGGTTACGTCAACCATTCCCGCCCTATTTTGTCACAATGGAACTCGCCACTTTCAACCTTGCCCCTGATGCCGCTGAAGTTGCCAAAGCTTGGCTGAAATCTTTGGCCAAGGAAAAGCGGGTGTCGCCCAAAACGCTTGAGGCCTATGACCGGGATATTCGGCAGTTTGCCGTTTTCTTGAGTGATCATCTGGGTGGCCTCGCAACAATAAAAGACTTGGCGGCCCTCCCCTTGGCCGACTTCCGCAGCTTCATGGCGAAACGTCGTAGTGATGGCATTGAAGTGCGATCTCTGGCGCGGCAGATGTCGGCGATACGCTCTTTCTTCCGTTTTGCTGAAGGGCGGGGGCATTTTCACAACAAAGCCTATAGCGCTGTGCGTTCGCCGAAATTGCCCCATGCCATTCCAAGGCCTTTGTCGATTGAGATGGCGGAAAAAGTCACGACCGATGAAGATCTTGCGTCTGATGTGCCGTGGATTGCTACCCGCGACAAAGCCATTCTCACACTGCTCTACGCCTGTGGACTTCGTATTTCGGAAGCACTCTCTCTCACAGAATCGCAGCTTCGCCACAGCCCGATGACCATCATTGGTAAAGGCGGAAAAGGGCGCCTGGTGCCGCTCTTACCTGACGTTAAAACGCTGATTGAGGCTTATGTTGATCTTTGCCCTTTTCCGCTAAAACAATCAGAACCCGTGTTCAGAGGTGCCAAGGGTGGCGTGCTCAGCCCGCGCATTGTGCAATTGTCGATGCAGCGTTTGCGTTCAGCGTTGAACTTGCCCGATACGGCAACACCCCATGCCATGCGCCATTCTTTTGCATCACATCTTTTGGGCAATGGGGCTGATCTCCGGGTGATCCAGGATTTATTGGGTCATGCCAGTTTGTCGACAACGCAGGTTTACACGGAAGTGAACCGCGCTCATTTGCTCGAACAATATCGCAAAGCTTTTCCGACCTGATTGCGTTTCACCAGTGCTTCGGCGATAATTTGTTATGCCTGCAATCAAACATGTCTCGTCTTCAACCGATTTTCCAAAACATGCTGATGTCGTTGTCATTAGGGCCGGTATCATCGGCATTGCCACGGCGATGGAATTGCAAGCGCACGGGCTTGCTGTTGTTGTGGTTGAAAAAGGCGAAGTCGCGGCCGAGCAATCCTCGCGCAATTGGGGCTGGTGCCGCCAGATGGGCCGTGACCCCCGTGAGCTTCCACTGATAAAAATATCTCTGGATTTATGGCGGGGCATGAACGCGAAGCTGAGTGCTGAAACCGGCTATCGCACCTGTGGAATTGTTTATCTGTCAGAGACGGAAAAAGATCTGGCCTCGCACCAATCCTGGCATGATGCCAATGTGACGCAATATGGTTTGTCGTCCCGGATGATCAC
>JAYUQS010000085.1:0-13800 GCA_043756645.1 Hyphomicrobiales bacterium
CCATCTGCGATGGAGAGGGGACGCTTTTCTTTGTCCCTTCTCCATTGAAAATGGAGAAGGTGGACATCGCGAAGCGATGGACGGATGAGGTCCCTTTGGTGGACAAGTAATGGCCGTCTTGAAATTCCACCCCTCAACCCCATTTAAAAGCCATCGGAGGGTTACACCATGCAACTCATTCTCTTCATTCTGAACCTGCTTTGGTTCGTCACGGGTGGCGTCATCGCGGGCCTGGCTTGGATTCTCGCTGGCGTCATCATGGCCATCACCATTGTCGGTCTGCCGTGGGCGCGGTCGTGTTTTATGTTGGCGCGCTTTTCATTCTGGCCCTTCGGTTATGACATTGTCGCGCGTGACCAGCTTTATGGCCGCGAAGACCTAGGCACCGGTGCCTTGGGCACGCTTGGCAATGTGATCTGGTTTGTGCTTGCAGGCTGGTGGCTGGCCTTGATGCATATTGGTGCGGCAATCGCTTATGCCGTCACCATCATCGGCATTCCCTTCGCGTGGCAACATGTGAAGCTGGCTGTCGCTTCACTCTTCCCCGTCGGCAAAACCGTTGTGACCACCGACAAGCTGTGGACGCCGATCCAACAGCCTATGAAGCAAATTCAGAAGGCGTGAACAGGTAAGGCGTTGAGCAGAATTCACACACCACTTTAATCGCGTCGTCCTCAACCATGGCGGCGCGATCATCGCTTGAGAACCCCTGTATCATCGTCGATACGGTTTCGCGCGAACAGGTGCAGTGCCGCGCCAAAGTCGCTGCGGGATAAACCGTCACGCCATCCTCGTGATAGAGACGATACAACAAATCCTCTGCCGATAATGTGGGGTCAAGCAGCTCGTGGCTCTCAACAGTGTCGAGTAAGATCCGTGCCTTCACCCAATCATCGTCCTCAATCACGTCATACGCGCTGCCATCCGGCACATCGCCGGGGGCCAAGTCGACGTGTTTCGTGCCACCTTCACGCGGCAAATGTTGAATGAGAATGGCACCGGCGCGCCAGTGGGTTTGTTTCCCCCCACGTACCATCACCGGCCCCGCAAACAAATGCAGCCGCGTTGGAATTTGTTCAGATTGCGCAAAGTAGGTATGCGCCGCATCGGCGAGTGTACCGTCGCCGAGGGGCACGATACCTTGATAACGCTCCATGTCCTGGCCTTGATCAACCGTCATGGCAAGATAGCCTTCACCCATCAATTCGGATTCAGACGCCAAGCGCCCGGCCTCGCCAACAGCTCGGCTGTTAAATCGCGCCACACCACGAATGCCATTGGGCGACACAAAATCCGCGACCAACATATTGAGCGGGCCATCGGTTTTGGTTTGCAGAATAAACTTGCCTTCAAATTTCAGCGTTGATCCCAACAAGGCGGCAAGCGCCACCGACTGCGCCAACAAAGCCGACACCGTTTCAGGATAATCATGGCGCGAAAGAATATCATCAACCACAGGGCCAAGCCTGACCACACGTCCGCGAATACCAAGCGGTTTAACTTCAAAGGGCAGAACGATATCGTCGGTCGTCATTAAGCGTCACCAAGACAATGCAGCAATATCGCCTTTTGAATATGCATGCGGTTTTCCGCTTCATCGAGGACAACCGATTGCGGTCCATCGAACACACTATCCGTCACCTCCTCATTGCGGTGTGCCGGCAGACAATGCATGAAAATCGCATCGGGCTTGGCCTTGCTCATTAGTTTTTGATTGACTTGATAGGGCGCCAATAACGTGTGGCGATCTTCAAAGTCTTTGTCATGCATGGACACCCATGAATCGGTGATCACACAGTCAGCACCTTCAACGGCTTCGACAGGTGACGTCATTTCCGTGACATTGGCACCCTTGCCGCGGGCCCAATCCATCACAGGTTTTTCCATACTGAATTCCTCCGGACACCCCAGCCGGAATTCGCCACCCAATTGGCCGATGGCATGCACCCAAGACGCTGCAACATTGTTGCCGTCACCCACCCAAGCGATGGTGTTTTTGGCAACGTCGCCCTTCCGCTCCTCCAAGGTTTGTAAATCCGCCATCACCTGACACGGGTGTGTGCGGTTGGTCAGCCCATTGATCACAGGCACAGTTGCCGCATTGGCCAGGCGGCTTAAATTGTCATGCAAGGCTGCTCGCAACATAATGCCATCGACATAACGCGACAATACCCGCGCTGTATCGGCAATGGTTTCACCACGGCCCAATTGCATGTCGCCGGTGTTCAGCACGATCACTTCACCGCCCAATTGCTTCATCGCCATTTCAAACGATACGCGGGTGCGGGTGGAGGGGCGCTCAAATATCAAAGCCAGCGATTTGCCCGCCAGCGGCAAACCTGCTTCCTTTGTGCCTTTAGACAATTCCTTGCGCTTGGCTTTCATGGCATGGGCAGAATTCAAGATCGTCCGCAGTTCCGAACTTTGCAATTGATGGATATCGAGAAAATGTTTTGGCATGATCGGTCAGGCCGCTTTCGGTTTCAGGGCCTTGCAGGCCTTTTCAAGTTTGGACATGGCTTCAGCAACATCAGCATCATTGATGATCAAAGGTGGCAGCAAACGCACTACATTGTCACCAGCGCCAATCACCAACATTTTTTCAGCCCGCACCGCCTCCACGAAAGCCGTGTTCGGCACTTTGCACTTGATGCCCATCATCAAACCAGAGCCACGAATGTCTTCAATGACCTCAGGATACAGATCCTTCAAGGCAGCGAGTTTCTGCTTCAGGCGCAAAGACTGCTGTTGCACATTGTCTAAAAAGCCATCAGCAGTGACAACATCAATGACTGCGGAGCCCACGGCAGTGGCCAATGGGTTGCCGCCATAAGTCGAACCATGCGTACCCGCCACCATGCCCTTGGCAGCATTTTCAGTCGCCAAGCATGCGCCCAAAGGAAATCCACCTCCAATGCCTTTGGCCACAGCCATAATGTCAGGCGTAATACCTGCCCATTCATGCGCAAACAATTTTCCAGTACGGCCCACACCGCATTGCACTTCATCGAGCAGCAGCAAAAGCCCGTGCTTGTCACACAGCTCACGCAAGCCCTTTAAACATTGTGTCGGCACCGGACGAATGCCGCCTTCGCCTTGCACGGGCTCTATCAGTATGGCGCCCACGTCAGGTGTAATAGCGTCTTCAAGAGCTTTGTGATCGCCAAACGGCAGCTGCTTGAACCCACCCATGCGCGGCTCAAAACCTTCAAGGTATTTTTCCTGCCCACCCGCAGCAATCGTCGCCAATGTGCGGCCATGGAATGCGCCTTCAAACGTGATGATGGTTTGGCGATGCGCCTCACCATTGGCAAAGTGAAATTTCCGCGCCATCTTGATGGTGCATTCCAAAGCTTCAGCACCGGAGTTACAAAAGAATATGGTGTCGGCGAAAGTCCGCTCAATCAATTGTGCGGCCAGTTTCTCCTGGCCGGGCATGCGATAGAGATTAGAGGTGTGCCAAATCTTTTGCGCCTGTTCAGTCAATGCGTTCACAAGCTGCGGATGCGCATGGCCACATGAGGTCACAGCCACGCCAGCACCAAAATCGAGGTAAGCCTCGCCCTCTTCCGTGAATACGCGGCAACCCTCACCGCGCACAAAAGCTTGGGGCGCACGGATATAGGTTGGCAATACGGAAGCAATCATGGCTTTGGCCCTCTCTCCAAAAGTGAAAACGCCAGTCAAGTGAGACTGGCGCGCAACATCCAAGTTATAAAGTGTGGTTATCCACCGGTCAATGACAGGGTTGCACGCCCTGAGTCAAAACAGCGCATGGACGCGAGTCCTCGAAAACGCTTTAACTTTTCATTAACCATACGAAGTATGCAGGAAGCTGGGGAAAACTTGCCCACGACTTGCGCAAATGGTTGCTGATAGGGCGCTATCCACTGTAGTGAATGTGCCACCAGCTACGAGATGTAGCGTTTCAAGTATGCGTATTAAGTTTTTGACGCAGGGAAGAGGCATTCCCTGCGCACATGGAGGGATTCACCCGTGAATGATGTATCGGCAGTAAGCAATGAGAAAATGCCATGGACGGAAGACCGCGTAGAGACATTGAAGAAGCTCTGGGCTGACGGTTTGAGTGCCAGCCAAATCGCAGGCAAACTTGGCATGGGCGTCACCCGCAATGCCGTCATTGGCAAAGTACACCGTTTGAATTTGGCCGGTCGCGTCAATACGCCCCGCACCCAAACACCGCGCACAGCCCGCAAACCATCTGATGCGCAAGCATCAGCACCGCGTGGCCCTTCGCGGCCAACCATGCCGCCGACCGCTGGTAACACGGCTCTTAAAAGCTACGCTCAGCCGCAACACAATCCACGTCTCGCACCGCTACCAGAGCCAAAACCATTGCGTTTGGTTGAAAGCTCGAAGGACGGACGCATCACGATTTTGCATTTGTCCGACAAAACCTGCAAATGGCCCATCGGCGATCCGCAGCATGATGACTTCTGTTTCTGTGGCCACGGCCCCCGTGATGGTTCGCCCTATTGCGAATATCATGCGCGCCTCGCCTATCAACCCGCACAAGACAGACATCGCCGCCGCGCTTGAAGCAGAAGGCTATGGTCCCCAAGACAGCCTTTATCTCTGAACCAATGGACACCGGCATGTTGCACTTTTGCGATATGCTGGCGAAGGCATGGCCGATAGGGGCTGAAGCTTGGCCTTTGGACCAACAGCGCGCCGCATGGAATAATCTTTGCAAATCTTTCCGCGCCCCGCGTCCTGATGATATCACAACGATTGATCTCATCGCCAATGGCGTCCCGTGTCGCGTGTTCACACCAAAATCAAAAGGCCCGCATGCCGGGGTAATTTACGGTCATGGCGGTGGCTTCGTATTGGGTGGCCCCGACACGCATGATGATATGTGCGCTGAAATGGCGTCAGGTGCAAAATGTGTCGTCGTGCTTATCAACTACCGCCTCGCTCCTGAACATCCTCACCCAGCACAGTTGGAAGATAGCCTCAAAGTTTGGCGCTGGATGCGAGAGCAGGGCGCTGCGCACAGCATCGATCCCAATCGCATCATTGCCGCCGGAGACAGTGCAGGCGGCCAGATGTGCGCAGCCCTGGCTCTCACGTTGCGCGATCTCGGACTTCCGCAAGTCAAAGCCATGGTCCTGATTTATCCGTGGTTGGGTGCCAATCATGAAAGCCCATCTTACCTACGCAATGCCAATGCACCGGGCCTGACACGCGCTGAAATGTTGTATTACATAACTGCTTTTCTGGGGCCAGAAGGTGCACCTGCCTGGTCGGATGAAAAAGCCTTACCCAATCTTGCGCAAAATCTGGAGGGCCTACCGCCAGCTTTTATTACTGTTGCGGGGCACGATCCATTGTTTTACGACGGCGTGGTTTTCCATGAAAAACTCTTGAACTCCGGAATTGCAAGTGAACTGCGCCAGGAACCGCAATTGGCTCATTCTTATATGCGCGCCCGCCACCATAGCCCGCCCGCCATGGACAGCTTCAATGCGATTGTTGAGGCGCTGAAAAACTTCGCGTCACTCTGAATTCATTTCGCCGTCAATTTTTCCGGCGGCAATAACAGCTTGTGTACGGCTGTCGACATTGAGTTTCAATAATATCGCAGAAACATGCGCTTTGACTGTGGCTTCCGACACGTCAAGTTCATAGGCGATTTGCTTGTTCAACAAACCCGAACGCAACATCATCAAAACGCGGACTTGTTGTGGCGTGAGCGTGGTCAAGCGCCGAGACAGCTCATCAATCTCCCGTTCTTGAGCGGAAGGCTCTGAATCTGTGGCCGGTGCCCAAATATCACCTGCCAAAATTGCCGCAACAGCAGTGCGCATTGTATCAGCGGCAGTGGATTTTGGAATATAGCCAGATGCACCCAAAGCCAAGGCCCGGCGGATAATGGCCACGTCTTCCTGACCTGAAACAATGGCAACAGGGGTATCAGGAAACTGCGCCCTCAGATAAGCCAGCCCCGAGAGACCTTGAACCCCTGGCATTTTAAGGTCGAGCAAGATCAAGTCAAAGTCTCTGCCACTGTTGAGCAGACCCGTGGCATCATCTAAACTTGCAGCTTCGGAGATCGTCAATTTTTCAGCACTTGCCGAGAGTGCCGCTTTCATGGCATCGCGGAACAGCGGGTGATCGTCGACAATAATGATGTGGGTGTTGACCATGCATAGTCCTTACTCATCATGAGAGGGCAAAATCAATACACTTGAGGCCACTCAAGCGGAGAATACATCGTGCCACTCATGCCCCCTCTAGCACTACCCCGCCGCAATCTCTATCCGGCGATTGAGCCTTACCTTCGGGGCAGATTGCAGGTTTCTGACCTGCATGAAATCTATTTTGAGGAAAGCGGCAATCCCAACGGCCGGCCAGTAGTGGTCTTGCACGGTGGACCGGGTGGAGGTTCCAGCCCGAATTTGCGGCGTTTTCACAACCCCGAACACTATCGCATCATCTTGTTTGATCAACGTGGCTGCGGGCATTCCACGCCCCACGCCTGTTTGATAGACAACACCACCTGGGCCTTGGTGGCCGATATGGAAAAACTGCGCGAACATTTAAAAGTGGAGCTTTGGCAAGTGTTCGGCGGGTCTTGGGGATCGACCTTGGCGCTGACCTATGCGCAAAGCCACAAGGAGCGAGTAACAGAATTGGTGCTGCGTGGAATCTTTACCATTCAGGAAAATGAAGTGCGCTGGCTCTATCAGTTTGGAGCGAGCGAAATCTTCCCCGATGCCTATGCCCTTTTTCGCGATCCAATCCCACAGGCTGAACGCGGTGATATCATTGCAGCTTATCACAAGCGGTTTAACGACCCTGATGAAGCGGTAGCACTAACTTACGCCCGCAGCTGGAGCCGTTGGGAAGGAGCCTGTTTAACCTTGATCCCTGATCCTCTTCTTTTAGAAAAATTTGGAGAAGATCGTTTCGCTTTGGCCTTCGCAAATATTGAGTGTCATTATTTCATCAACAAAGGTTTCATGCCCCACGATGGTGCATTGTTGGATGGGATGGACAACATCAAAGACCTTGCCGGAACAATCGTTCAAGGCCGCTATGATGTGATCACACCGCCAGCAACTGCGTTTGAATTGGCAAGACGCTGGCCTAAAGCCGAGCTCAACATCATTCCCGATGCCGGTCACTCTGCTTTGGAACCTGGAATCATTGATGCATTGGTGCGCTCAACAGATAAATTTATTTTCGGTTGACCAGTTTTGAGGCAGTTATGTTGCACTGCGTGAAGTTACTCTAAAGCTTGAAGAGTTTGAATCCGTCAATGGTTTAACGGGCTGTTTCGCCTCAAAAACGCCTTGAAATGGCCCGCAACGCGCCGCGCCAGCGCTGACTTCCCGCCTGTTTTAACGGGCACCTTAACACTCAGAAACAGCGGTGATCGAGACGGAAAAACGGCCTAAACCTTTGGTGTAAAGCACTTTTTCATTTCTGATATTCCGTAGATATTGATCCGCTTTGGGCTCCTGTCGCCGTCCCGAGCTCCAAGCGGATCATATGGGCCCGTTCTGACCGGTTGCGGTTGGAGCGGGCCTTTTTATTTGATGATAGCTGTAGAACAAAGCACGAATATGCTATGTGGAGTTATGAACCTTGATTCCACATTAATTGTCATCAGCAACCACTCCATCACTTTGCTTCAAGTGGTGGCAGCAATTTCTGCTTTCGCAATGCTCTTGCTTATCATTGCAGTGGTGTTGGTTTGGCGTGCTTCGCGCGGACGATTGCAAGAGCAGCAGGACGCGCTCCGCCGTACAACCGACATGGAACTGCGCTTGGCCGAACTTTCGGGCGCCTTGCAAAGCTTCGCCTCGCAAGCCCAAGGAAATACCGTGCATTTGCAACGCACATTGGATGAGCGCCTGGATGCTGTGGGCCAACGTGTTGGTGTGGGCTTGCATGAACAAGCTGAACGCACGGCCTTGTCACTCGGGCAATTGAACGAACGTTTGGCCGTCATTGATGCAGCACAGAAAAACATCACGTCGCTGTCCACTGAAATGGTCAGCCTCAAGGATATTCTCAACAACAAACAATCCCGCGGCGCATTCGGTCAAGGCCGTATGGAAGCCATTATAAAAGACGGTCTGCATGCCGCAGCTTATGAGTTTCAAGCCACCTTGAGCAATGGCACGCGGCCTGATTGCGTGATCAGCCTGCCGGACTCAAGTTTGCGCTTAGTGATTGATGCAAAATTTCCACTAGAGTCTTATTCGGCACTCAGAGCAGCAGATGATGAACCAGCTCGCAAAGTCGCCGAGGCCCGCTTGCGCGTCGATATGGGAAAACACGTCAAAGATATTGCAGAGAAATATCTGTTAAATGGCGAGACCCATGAAACCGCAATTTTGTTTGTGCCATCGGAGTCGATTTACGCCGAAATCAATGAAAGCTTCGATGACGTGGTGCAGAAGGCCTATCGCAGCCGGGTTATTTTGGCCTCACCAAATGTGTTGATGTTATTGGTGCAAACCATGCAGGCCATTTTCAAAGATGTGGCCATGCGCGACCAAGCCCATGTCATCAAAGCCGAAGTCGGAAAACTGATGGAAGATGTAGGCCGCTTGAAAGACCGCGCTTCTGATTTGCGCCGACACTTTGATATGGCCAACGGTGACTTGGAAAAGCTTGGCGTGTCGGCTGATCGCATTACAAAGCGCGGCGTCAAAATCGAAAGCCTTGATTTGGAAGATACAAAGAGCGAGGCACTGGAAGCACCCCGCCCGCGTTTGGTAAACAGCAACTGATTATTTGCTGAGATATACCTGAGCAGCAAGCGCCATGACAATTACACGGTGGCAACAACGCCGTCAGGTCATATGGTTATGAAAGTATCAAAATGGACGTCTGGCGCGAATGGCTTGTGTCAACGTCCCTTCATCAAGGTAGTCCAATTCACCACCCACAGGCACGCCATGGGCTAGTCGTGATGTGGCAAGGCCACGTTCTTTAAGACGCTCTGTGATGTAATGCGCCGTTGTTTGGCCCTCAACAGTGGCATTGGTGGCCATGACAACTTCTTTGACCACGCCGTCGCTGGCCCGTTCGACCAATTCACCAATGGACAAATCCTCCGGCGTAACGCCGCCAAGTGCCGAAAGCGTGCCCCCTAATACATGATAAAGTCCGCCCCAGGCATTGGCCCGCTCCAACGCCCAGACATCGCCAACTTCTTCGACAACACAAATCAAACTGCGGTCGCGGCGTGGATCGATGCAAACTGAACAGGGGTCGAGCGTATCCACATTACCGCAACTGCTGCACACACAAACTTTGTCTTGCGCATCTTCCAAAGCCAGCGTGAGTGGGTTTAAAAGTTTTTCGCGGTTCTTGATCAAATGCAAAACCGCACGTCTGGCTGAGCGCGGACCAAGCCCCGGCAAACGTGCCAGAAGCTGGATCAACCTTTCAATTTCGGGACCAGCTTGGCGTTTCATTTAGAACGGCAGTTTCAATCCGGGTGGCAATGGCAGACCACCGGTCAACGACTTCATTTCTTCGGCAGCTGTGGTTTCAACTTTGCCCTTGGCATCGGCGTGGGCTGCCACCAGCAAGTCTTCCAGAATTTCACGCTCGTCTTCTTTCATCAGAGACGGATCAATCGCCACCGATTGCAAAGCACCTTTGCCATTCAACGTCACCTTGACCAGACCGCCACCTGATTGGCCTGTGATGACGAGGCTTTCCAGTTTTTCCTGCATGTCGCCCATGCGGCTCTGCATGGAGGATACTTGTTTCATAATATCAGCGAGATTCTTCATCGGGGTCTTCCGTTATGGTTTCAATCGGTATGAAGGCATCAGGATCGCGCACTTTGACGATCTCGGCACCGGGAAATGTTTTAAGAATGGCTTGCACCGCCGGCAACTCGCGCACTTCACGCTCGGCTGTCTGCTTTGCCTCCTTCTTCTGACTGGATATAGTGTTGTCGCCGCCGGATTTCGAGACCAACACCATAAATCGCTTGCCCGTCCAAGCTTCCAACTTGCGCGACAATTCATTGGTCAGGGTTGGCGGTGCGCCGGGCTCCAATGCCAGTTCAATTTTGCCGTCACCTACCGAAATGGGCCGCACGAAACGCTCAAGTTCTGACTTTAATTTCACGTCGCGCTTTGCATTGGCCAACTCAATAATCTGCTCAAAACGCGTGAGCAACATGGTTGGGGCGGGAGCAGTATCATGTGGAGGCTCTGATTGTTTCAAAGCAACAGCAGGCCCGCCGGATGCTGAACCTGTAAAATCCGAGCGTTGCACGTCTCGTTTTATCGGAGTCGGCGCAGATTGCGGTTGAGCCTTCACGAGTTTTGCCAATTCATCGCCGGTGGGCAGATCCGAGGCATGGCACATGCGGATCAACACCATCTCAGCTGCCTGCTCGGGCCGTGCGGCAGACGCGGTTTCAGCGATGCCTTTCAGCAATAATTGCCAGGCCCGCGCCAAATGCGGAATGGAAAGAGTTGACGCAAATTCAGTGCCACGCTGCTTTTCGATGTCCGTGCGCGATGCATCCTGCTGCGCGGAATTGGGCACGATCTTATTGCGCGTCACCCAATGGGTAAAATCCGCCAGATCCGTCAATATCGTCTGCGGGTCTCCACCGCCATTATATTGCACCGAAAATTCTGCAAGTGCGGTTTGTGTGTCGCCCATCATCACCGCTTCAAACAGATCAATCACCCGCGTGCGATCCATCACACCCAGCATTGACAACACATCGGCGGTTTGAACCTTGCCATCACCATAAGCGATGGCCTGATCAAGCAATGACAAGCCATCGCGCACGGAACCCTCGGCGGCCCGTGATATCAGGCGAAGTGCTTCTTCAGCTGCTTCAGCCCCTTCGAGTTTACAAATCCGGCCATAGTGCTCCGTCAGCATGCCCGCTTCCAAACGCTTCAAATCGAAACGTTGGCAACGTGATAGAATAGTAACCGGCACTTTGCGGATTTCGGTTGTTGCAAAGATGAACTTCACATGCGGCGGCGGCTCTTCCAGCGTTTTCAAGAGCGCATTGAATGCGCTCTTCGACAGCATGTGCACTTCGTCGATGATGTAAACTTTGGTACGCGCCTGAACTGGCGCATAGCGCACCGAGTCGATGATCTCGCGCATATTGTCAACGCCTGTATTGGAGGCCGCGTCCATTTCAATCACGTCCATATGGCGTGACTCCAAAATAGCCTCACATTGCGGCGTGATCTCGCCCATGTCGATGGTGGCACCGGAAGGGTAGTTCAAAGCCCGCGCAATCAGCCGTGCCGTCGTCGTTTTGCCCACCCCCCGCACGCCAGTCAGCATATAGGCTTGTGCAATCCGGCCTGTGGCAAAGGCATTGGTCAAGGTGCGCACCAGCGCCTCTTGACCGATCAGGTCAGCAAAGGTTTTTGGGCGGTACTTGCGGGCAAGAACCCGATAGGCTGTAGCGTTCTGGTTGGCGGTTTCAGACATAGTAAGGTCATAGCGCAAGGACAATGTCGATTGCGACGGGAATCTTAAATCAGCTGTGGGGAAGTGGAAGGCTGGCAGCAACCCGCTTAAATCTCGTTGGGGCTGCTACCTTCCGGTCCTGACCCGGTTGGCGAGCAAAACGCCTGCGCCAACCTTCCGAGGCGCTATATGGTGGTTTTGGCCGGGAAAGGCAAGTGCAGGGCGGTTGACCTGATTTGTGCTGTCTACTATCTGATCCCCCATGTCGATCATGCCCATAGTCACTCTGCCGGATGAGAAGTTCCTGCGCCAGTTATCCGCCCCGCTGAAATCCGTGGATGATGACGCACGAAAGCTTTTCGATGATATGCTGGAGACCATGTATGACGCTCCCGGCATCGGCATTGCCGCCATTCAAATCGGCGTGCCGCGCCGTGCCGTGGTGATTGACCTCTCGAAAGAGGGCGAAGACAAGAAACCGCTGTTTTTTGCTAATCCCGAAATCATTTGGTTTTCTGAAGCCAAAGCTGATTATGAAGAGGGATGTCTATCGATCCCTGAGTTCTACGAAATGGTAGAACGCCCCAAGGACGTGAAAGTGCGATATCTCGACTATAAGGGCGAGGCGCATGAAATTGCCGCTTCAGGCTTGCTTGCCACGTGTTTGCAACATGAGATCGATCATCTCAATGGCGTGCTCTTTATCGATTATATCTCAAAGTTGAAACGCGACCGCGTCGTCAAGAAATTCCAGAAAGCTCAGAAACTGGGAAAACTCTGATGCGTCTCGTGTTTATGGGCACACCGGAGTTTTCAGTTACCGTGCTGAAAGCCTTGATCGACGCTGGCCATGAGATTGTTTGTGCCTATGCACAACCGCCGCGGCCTGCAGGCAGGGGCCTGTCATTACGGCTTAATGCAGTGCATACTTTTGCTGAATCACAAGGCATCGAAGTGCGAACCCCGGTTTCACTGAAATCTACTTTGGAACAAGACCGCTTCAAAACCTTGAACGCAGATGCGGCCGTTGTTGTGGCCTATGGTTTGTTGTTACCAAAAGCCGTTCTCGAATCTCCAAAGCACGGCTGTTTTAATGTGCATGCTTCACTCTTGCCGCGTTGGCGCGGCGCTGCCCCGATTCAGCGCGCCATCATGTCTGGTGATGCAGAGTCAGGTGTCACCATCATGCGCATGGACGAAGGCCTGGATACTGGTCCTGTAATGATGAAAGTCACATGCCCCATCGATGAAACCACTACCACGGCATTGTTGCACGACAGATTGGCTGCACTTGGTGCCAAGGCCATGGTCGATGTTCTGTCGCAACAGTTGCATGCTGGTGAATCCCAACCAACGGAAGGCGTCACTTACGCCAAGAAGATTGATAAAGCCGAATCCAAAATTGACTTCTCCCAACCGGCTGTAAAGGTACTTCGACACATTCACGGTCTTTCACCTTTCCCCGGAGCTTGGATGATGGTGAACGACATGCGCATCAAAGTGCTGCGCTGTGAAACGGTTGCGGCCCAAGGCAAACCTGGGCACTTTATTGACGACGCCCTCACCATCGCCTGTGGGGAAGATGCAATCCGATGTATTGAACTCCAACGCGAAGGCAAGGGTGCCATGCTTTCAGAAGTATTCTTGCGTGGCTCTGCAATTGCTGCCGACGTTAAGGTGCAGTAATGCCGCGCTACAAACTTCTCATAGAATATGATGGCAATGAATTGTCAGGCTGGCAGCTGCAAGACAATCTGCCCACGGTGCAAGGTGTTCTCGAAAACGCCATTGAAAAAATTCATCTAACACTCTGCCGTGTCATCGGTGCAGGCCGCACCGATGCCGGTGTCCATGCCTTGGGGCAGGTGGCGCATGTGGATTTGCCGCGACATTGGGATCTTTTTGAACTTCGGAACGCCATAAATGGTAATGTGCGTCCACATCGCGTGAGCGTTATCGAGATTGAGGAAGTCGACGAAAAATTCCACGCCCGCTTTTCGGCGACCCAGCGTCGCTACCTCTACCGCATCCTCAACCGGCGCGGACCCCCTGCACTTGATCACGGCAAGGTGTGGCATATGCCAACGTCCCTCGATGCAAGCGCCATGCATGAAGCTGCTCAAATGCTGGTTGGCACCCATGACTTCACAACTTTCCGCGCCACCAATTGTCAAGCCCTTTCGCCGATCAAAACACTCGATGTGCTAAATGTGTCTCGCTATGGCGAAGAGATTGAAATCGAAGCCGTAAGCCGCAGTTTCCTGCACAACCAGGTTCGCAGCATGGTGGGTACACTCAAACTGGTGGGTGAAGGCAAATGGTCGGCACAAGACGTTGGAGAAGCTTTGGCTG
>JAYUQS010000086.1:0-4756 GCA_043756645.1 Hyphomicrobiales bacterium
GTCCTCGACGGTATCTACCCATTCGGCGACGACTTTGAGACCAAAGGCATGGGCCAGCTCCACCATGCTGGACACAAATCTATGATTGTCGCTGCCGTCAGCAAGATTGCAACAGAAGCTGCCATCCAATTTGATATGGGTCAGCGGCAACTCTTTCAAATTGCGGTATGAGGTGTAGCCCGCCCCAAAATCATCCAAGGCGACACCACAGCCCAATTGACGCAAAGCGAGCGCAAAATCATGTGAGGTCGAAAGGTTGCCCAATGCGGCGGTTTCTGTGATCTCAATGACCAGGCGGCTGGCAGGTTCTGGTGCTTCCGCAATCATTTCCAAAAGCTGACCGTTCCAGCGCGGATCTGTTGCGGTGGTGGCTGAAATATTGATGGATAGTTTTGCGTCCGAATAGGTTTGCAAGGTTTGCAATGCCAGTTGCAGCACAGCACGATCAATCAAGCGAATGAGACCCAAACGTTCAGCAATCGGCACCAAATGACCAGCGGTGATGAGAGCACCTGTGGTATCGGTCATCCGGAGCAAGGCCTCATGCATGACCACTTCACTGGTTTTGGCATCGAATACCGGCTGAAAGGCCAGCTTGAACAATCCATCGCGTAAGCAGTTTACAATTTCAGTGGCGCAGCGGGCATTGAGCAAGCGGCGGGATTTGCGCTCATCTGATGAAGTGAAGACCACAAAACCATCGCCGGGTAAACGAAAGGCTTCGCTCAAGGCTTCTTCAGCATGGGCAATGGCGGTTGTCGCGTTGTCGCCCAAAGCCGGCAGGCTCACCGCACCAATGGACAGAAGTGCCCAGACCGGCCCCATTTTGGTTTCGATGACGCTGTCGCGTACGGCGCGCATAAAGCGCTCCAGTGCCGCGTTCAGTTCTTCGGGTTTGCATTGGTTCAAAATAATACCGAATTTTGAACCGGAGTAGCGGGCAATGCCGTCGCCCATGCGCATGACCTGGCGCAAGCGCTGACCCAAGGCCACAATCACCTCATCAGCCACTTCAAATCCATAGGCTTCGTTCATGACGTCGAGATTATTGACGGCGACGATTGCAAAGGCACAAGGCAATTTATCGGTGGTTGCCACAGTGATTGATTCATCCAAAGCATCACCCATGCGGGCGCGGTTCATCATGCCGGTCAAGGGGTCGCAATTTGACAGAAAGTTCATTTTCTGATCGCGTTTGTGGCGGTCATCGGCAATGCGCATGATGCCAATCGCCTCAACCGGAGTGCCGTCCGGGCCCGCCAGCCAGCGACCATGATCTTCTATCCAAGTGGCTGCGGTTCCGTGGGTTGCATCTTGCTTTAAACGATATTCAATCTCATAGGGCACACCATTGCCTGCATCGCGCTGGGTGGAATGCAGCACGGTGTCATAGCGGCTGAAGAAATTTTCGCTGTCCATCAAAGTGGCAAAATGCCGACCCGTGGAAAAAACCTGGGGGTCAAAACCCAAAGCTTGTTTGGTATTGTCGCTCCATGACACATGGTCTGTCGCAATGTCCCACCGATAAGTGACTTGTCGTGCCAACTCCAAGGCCCGCACAGAGCTTTCCGCATTCAGTGGCGCGTGGGCAGCCATCGCATTCAGCACTGACGGGAAATCAGCCAAAGCTTCGATATCAAAACGATCGTCGGCGGTGGGTAACACGTGGGGGCACTCCGGCGGCAGCAGATGATTGGCACTGCCAGATTTAATCAGTTGATCGTTATTTACGCTCCGCTTGGTAAAGAAATTGGCGGGAAGCATGGTTAATGTTGTCTTAAGGCGGTTTTTCAGCGGCACCTGCTGAAAAATGGTGCAATGCGAGATGAATCGTTGATTTGTTATGCAAATTTGTCTGATTAAGGCGCTATTGTGATCTCAATCGCGTCATTTTTGCCCGATTTTTGCCTTAACTGTTACTAAATCGTTGCAAAAACGAACGGTTAATCGACATTATTTTGTCATAAACCATTGAAATACAGAATTGAATTACAGCCATGCAAAATTTGCACTTCTAATTCTGCTGCATTGCACATATCTTTCGGCTGTTGAAAGAAACAAAGCACTGCCCGGAACAGGTCCGGGTCCGAAATACAAATCGAAAGGATACTATTATGTTTGAGACACTTAAAACCCGCATCACCGCTTGGAAGCGTTACAGCCGCACAGTGACTGAGCTTGAAGCTCTGTCGAACCGCGAATTGGCTGACCTTGGCATCATGCGCACCGACATCGGCCGCATCGCCCGCGAAGCCGCCCGCTAATTCATTTTCTCCGAAAGGACATTACCATGTTTGAACAAATGAAAACCCGCTTTGCCACCTGGAAAAAGTACAGCCGTACGGTTTCTGAATTGTCAGCCCTGTCGAACCGCGAATTGGATGATTTGGGTTTCGGCCGTGGCGACATTGCCCGCATCGCCCGTGAGGCTTCACGCTAATCATGGCAAGCCTCACGGCATTTGGCCGCTTCCTCGAGCGCCGTTCACAGCGCAAGGGTCAAGACGCCCAGCGCCGTGCCATAGCAAACCTATCAGACGCCGATCTGGCCGACATGGGTGCAAAACGCTACCACGCCAATCAAATGGCGAAGTTCTGATCTTTTAAGAGGTCGGATTACAATTTCCTCCCAAAGGGGCGTTGCTCGAAACTGTTCGCAAGAACAAAAAGAGCAGCGCCCTTTTTATTTTTGATGCATTATTGTTGCGTTTCCATTTCACAAATTGATTTTCTGAAATAGAAATGATATGAACAAGCGACAGGAATACACTCAACGCTGTTATGGTTGGATAAAATGGCAAATGCTGTTGCGAAAATAATTGATGGCTTGCGAGAGTACGGGGGCCTCAAGGGGTCTGATGTGGCCAATGCTGTGGATGTATCTCCGGCCACCGTTTCCCGCTGGACCAACGGCACTGCCTTTCCTCACCCCAAAACGCAGCTTGTCATTTCTGATTTGAGATTTGTGGTTGATCGATTGGCGGATTTTTATGCGCCGGAGGAAGCACGGCTGTGGCTTTACTCGAAGCATCGCTTGCTGGGTGATGCGCGGGCTATTGATCTCATTCATGAAGGCCGCACGGACGAAGTTCTGGGCGTGCTTGAAAGTCTGGATGAGGGCGCATTCACTTAAATCATGACGGATGCCCTTCGACATGATCGTGCAATGTTGGACGCACTCGATGTGGCAACCATTCCGTTTCGGGGTACCGTGTGGCGCATCGCGCGGGAGGGTCGCGATCCCTTGAAAGGGTCGTCACTTCCCGGACGCTGGAATGGTGGCGATTATGCGGTTCTCTACACAGCCTGCGAAAAAGCGGGCGCTCTGGCTGAAATTGGCTTCCGGCTGTCGTTGGAACCCATTTGGCCAAGCAGGCTTCAACATATGTTGCACGAGATCAAAGTTGACTGCGCGAACGTCATTGACTTCAGCGAACTTGCGACACTTGAAAAACTGGGAGTCGTGACGTCAAAATATCAAAGCCTGGATTATTCTGTCACAAGCAAAATTTCCGCCGCAGCAGCATTTCTGGAATACGATGCCATGCTGGTGCCGAACGCCCGCTACAAATGTCGCAACTTGGTCATCTTCAATGAACGGCCAAACCAACTGGAGCTGGTCAAGTCCGTGCCGATCGATTGGGACGCTTGGCGATCAAGCAAGACTTGATTTCAATATCTAAAACCAGAATGGCCCATCACGCTTCTCTTCTCCCTCCCCCTTGTGGGGAGGGCCGGGGTGGGGGTCGCTCAGTCGGCTGAATTTAAGTAAGAATTCTTCTCAATGACAACGGTCCAAGCGACCCCCACCCTAACCCTCCCCACAAGGGGGAGGGGATTTCTGGTGTGTCGCGGCAGGCGTTGAGCACAGTCTTGAACGGCCACGCCAGCCTGAGCGCTGAGATGGCGCTGCGCTTTGAACGGGAATTCAAAATCAGCGCTGATATCTTGATGAGACTGCAGACATCATACGATCTCGCACAAGCCCGTTTGCAATTGGTGGGTTGAAGAGGTGGCTCGATAGTCGTGAGACGTTCGAGTAATTCCCTGAACGCCAAACCACCCTTCTCTTCTCCCTCCCCCTTGTGGGGAGGGCCGGGGTGGGGGTCGCTCAGGCGGCTGAATTTAAGTAAGAATTCTTCTCAATGACAACGGTCCAAGCGACCCCCACCCTAACCCTCCCCACAAGGGGGGAGGGAATTTCTGGTGTGTCGCGGCAGGCGTTGAGCACAGTCTTGAACGGCCACGCCAGCCTAAGCGCTGATATGGCGCTGCGCTTTGAACGGCATTTTAAAATCAGCGCTGATATGTTGATGAGACTGCAAACATCATACGATCTTGCGCAAGCGCGTATGCAATTGGCGGGTTGATGAGGTTGGGTAGAAAAGGGAAGCGTCCCCTTTTCCAAACCAATTGAATTTGTTCGATTAACAACCGGACAGTAGTGGAAGCGTCCCCTTTTCCATTCATCTCGCCTGTGCACTCACGTGGCTCAAATGACGACACGCCCTAGCAAAAATCGAAATCAATTGATTTTCTTTCGGCGCGCCCAATCCAAGTGACAAAAATGCAACAATCGTTTAATAAATCGTCATTCGGTTGTTTCGGGCTGGAATTACGCTCGGGAAAGCGTAAAACTACTATGACTGGGGCTCAACTAATCTAGGGCGTGTCGTCATTTGAGCCACGCAAGTGCACAGGCGAGATGAATGCCTGCTAGAAAGTTACGTGCGGTTTTTTCGTAGCGTGTTGCAATG
>JAYUQS010000087.1:0-13576 GCA_043756645.1 Hyphomicrobiales bacterium
GGCATTGCAACACGCTACGAAAAAACCGCACGTAACTTTCTAGCAGGCATTCATCTCGCCTGTGCACTTGCGTGGCTCAAATGACGACACGCCCTAGTCGGCTGACCTTCAGCACACTACGATAGGGCATGATTCGGGTGAGGCATAAATTACTGGGGAAATACTTGGCGCACATCATGCTGTGCCTTGCTGTATTGTGGACGATGACGCTGCCAAGCAAGGCCGACGGTGTTGTCAACATTCCCGAAGATGTGCAGGTGCTTGATCTTACAGTTCACGGCACGCGCGTTGCCGCACAGCGCCGTAATTTGGCACTTGAAGTGCCGGGTATGAAAGACCGAACGAGAGGAGTTTTGGAACTGCGCGGCACTGGCCCCGGACCTGAATTCAATTGGACCGTTTACACCATTCGCAATCCCGGCAATGAACCGCGCGAATATGTGTTTTCAGTGGATGACCAACGCTTGGCTGCTTCCGGCATCAAAGAGCTTTTGCCGTTCGGAACACCTTTGCAAAGTGTGCAGTGGTTACAATCAAATGAACCCGTAACCTTGCAATCCTCCACCTCTGCCGTGGCCTATCGCTTCACGCTGCAGCCTGGCACCACCATGACTGCGGGCATTGAAGCGGGTGTGGTTGTGCGTGGTGCAAAGGTATATGATTTTAGCGCCTTCGCGCAGCGCGAAGCCACCATTTCGTTTCTTCGCGGCGCGTCTTTGGCCGTAGGTTTTGTGCTCACCCTTACCATTCTCGCACTCTATGGCATTCGCACCAACCGCACATTTTTAGTCGGAGGTTTTTTCTCATTCACTGCCCTTATTTTTATGGCGCTTGAATCAGGTTATCTCGACAACCTCTCAACCCCCAATGACGCCCTACCGCTCTCGTTTCAACATATCAGGGCTTACTCTGAAAGTCTGTTCGCTTTGGGCGTAGGCGTATTGTTTTGGGGTCTAACCAGTCTCTACCGCCGAAACTGGCGCGGTGAGTTTCCCTATTTGGTTCTTGTTTTGGGCCTTATCGCCCTCGTTGGCCTTGCTCCTTTCATGCCTGAATTTGCCACCAAGGTGTCACGTTGGGCGGTTTTAGGATTGGCCGTTGCGGGCTTCCTCTCGGCTGTTGTGGCAAGGCATCGTGGCGTTGAAGCCATTGATAATGTCACGCTGTTTTGGTCAGCACTTCTGCTCTGGGTTTTTGTGGCGGCAGTGGCCATCCTCGGCGACAGCTATGCCCCGGTCTGGCATGCTGCCTTGCTGGCAGGCCTTACCGGTGTGGTTGGCATCCTCGCATTTGTGGCACTCAGGCTGGCCTTTGCACAAGGCTTTTTATCGAAACCTTATCTGCAGGATTCTTCCCGCCGCAGTTTGGCGTTGACGGGTGCCCAGCATTACCTGTGGGATTGGCAACCTCAGGAGGGTGTACTTGAGGTCGGACTCGAACTGGCAAAGACGTTGGGGCACGCCACTGAAAAATCGCAACCCACTACGGCCATGCGCTGGTTTGCAGCACTGCTACATCCGTCCGATGAATTGGCATATCAAAACACGCTTGAACTTCGCACCTTGAACCCAGGTGACTTCATCGAGCAGGAATTTCGTTTGCGGGATTCAACTGGTGCGTATCATTGGTACTCACTCCGCGCCCGCGCTCTCGCCGGTGCTGGCGGCACCTCTGCCCGCTTGATCGGTACGCTGACCGACATCAGCCGCAACAAACAAACCGAAGACCGCTTGATCAAGGAAGCCATTCATGATCCTGTAACGGGTCTGCCAAGTCGCGCTTTATTCATGGACCGCTTGGAACAAGACATCGTCAAACCACTTGCCTTACCGCGCTACATTTTGATGATCGGCATTGAACGGTTTAAGATTTTGAATGAAGGCTTAGGCCATGATCTCGGTGATCAACTGTTACTCGAAGCAGGGCATCGCATTGGAAAACTTTTGAAAGCCGATGAGAGTGTCGCCCGTATTTCCGGCAGCCGCTTTGCCGTGCTGCATGTTGAAGCCATTGATGGCCGATCAGTCAGTAAATTGGCCCAAGATATTGTGGACAGCCTCGCGGCCCCTTTCAACATCATGTCGCAGGAAATTTTCCTTGCGGCTTGCGTTGGCATTTCTTTGCGCAGCGATTCAGGTGGCAGTGCGCTTCAACTGCAACAACAAGCTGAGCGTGCTTTGCATGAAGCGCAAGCCCAAGGCCCGCGCAGCATCGCGACATTTGATGACGAGATCAGCGATGAGCGTGCCGACAATGTGGCCCTGGAGTCAGAATTGCGCCGCGCCATTGAGCGTCGTGAAATCGAAGTTTATTACCAACCCATCGTCAATTTGTTAACGCGTGAAGTGGCGGGCTTTGAAGCCTTGGCCCGATGGCAACACCCTGTGCGCGGACTGCTGCAGCCGTCTGAATTCATCGGCATGGCAGAACAAGCCGGCATGATTCGCGAGATTGGTGATTTGGTTTTGGCCGAAGCCATTCGCCAAATGGGTATTTGGCAGCGTGTTCTCACCCGCAACCGTCCAGTCTTTATGGCCATCAATGTATCGTCAGATCAACTCTCTGATACGGGTTTTCTTGATCGTCTCAATGCCATCATCGCCCGTGAAGGTGTCTTGCCCTATGCCGTAAAAATAGAAATCACTGAATCTGTTGCTATGCGTTTTCCTGAACGTGCACGACAATTGATCCAGCGCTTGTCGGCACTTGGCATTGGCGTGGCCTGCGATGATTTTGGTACCGGTTTCTCAAATCTGTCCAGCCTGCGCGATTTGTCATTCGACACCTTGAAAATGGATCGTAGCTTTATCACCGGTGACGGTCTGCAAGACCGGGGCGGGGTCATCGTGCAATCCGTCATCAACATGGCCCACAGCTTGGGCATGGTCGTGGTGGCGGAAGGCATCGAGTCCGAAGAGCAGGCGCAGCATCTCTTGCTGATGGGCGTTGAACTGGGGCAAGGCTATGCACTTGCACACCCGATGACACCGCGGGACATTCACAGCCTGCTTGCGGTTCTGCCTGTGGTCATGGCGCAAACACCAAAGCCAGCGATTGGCTCTGCACCCTTGGCACCGCGATACAATGATTATGACGATGGCATTATCGACGTCGAACCAGAAGAACTGCCATCACTTCTTTCTGTTTACACTCCAAAGCCAACGAAGAAAAAGCCCAAGAAAAAACTGGTTCCGGTAAGAGCCAAGAAAAAGGCTGCAAAACCGACCAAGAAAAAACTCAAGAAGCGCTAGTCGCCTGATGCGCAAATTGAGTGGTCGCCGGTTCACAAAAGGACCTCATCCGTCTTGCGCTGGCGCGCAATCCACCTTCTCCATTTTCAATGGAGAAGGGACTTGTTCAAATTGATGTCCCTTCTCCACAGAATGTGGAGAAGGTGGATTGCGCAAAGCGCAAGACGGATGAGGTCCCTTTAAGGCCGCATGCAAGGAGTTAACTATTTGACCTTCACCCATGCCCCGCTTGACTCGACAACAAGCGCGGATCAATCCCCAACTTCGCCATCGCCTTGGCGTGTTTTGCAGCCCAATCAGTTGAAAACACCAGCTCAGTATCAGCATCACAATGCAGCCAACCATTGTGCAAAATTTCATTCTCAAGTTGCCCCGGCGACCAGCCCGCATAGCCCAACGTCATAAGACTTCTCGCAGGCCCATGCCCCCGCGCCATGTCCTGCAAAATATCAACTGTTGCCGTCAATTTGAATTGTTTCAACACATCCAATGTCGATGTGCCGCTCGCATATTCTGCCGTATGCAAAACAAAGCCGCGATGTTGTTCAACCGGACCGCCCGCCAATATCGGCGTCTGTTCCAGGGCCCGCATCACTGCTTCGGGCGTTTCGCTGAAATCAAGCTTGTCCCCAACTTCCATAAAGTTCAAACCCGCCATGGGTTTATTGATAATCAGGCCCATGGCACCTTCGTTTGAATGCGCACACAAAAACACCACACTGCGCGAAAACAATGAGTCTTCCATGCCGGGCATGGCAATCAGTAATTTGCCGAGAAGCGATGTCATCATAACTTGCTTTAACGTATTCCTGCTCCAATTTCAAAGTACTGACAGATTGGTGAATGGCCTGTGATTGGATTTTTTGTTATAGCAGCATGATGAAACGACGTGATCTGTTCAAACTCCCCCTCGCTTGCTGTTTTGCGCCCATGGTGCAAGCGGCTTCATCGCCGTGGTTGGCGCGATTGTTGAAGGGCGGTTTTGATGGCACCGCCTGGAACGCAGCCATTGCGATAAAGCTCACAGAAAACTGGAAAACCTACTGGCGGGTGCCGGGCGATGGTGGCATTGCGCCGTCATTCAATATCAGTGGCGACAACATCAAAATCAGCCGCGTGGAATACCCCGCACCAAAGCGGTTCCGCGATGCAGCCGGCATGACAATAGGTTACAAACATGAAGTCGTGTTTCCTCTGGCCATTGAGCCCGTGGATGCAACCCGTCCGATTCAACTCGCTTTTGAATCTTTTTTTGGCGTTTGTGATGTGGTTTGTATTCCCGCGCAATTCAGCGACAAACTTGATTTTGATCCCGCCAAAGCCGATGCCCCGGATCAGCTGATCATAACGGAATGGAAACGGCAGGTTCCCGTTGTCAAACCACAAGGCACTGCAGATCCCGCGCACGAACCGATTTTAAGAGCCACAGTTCAAATGGACGCTGATTCACTGGTTTTGAAATTGCAACTGGCCGAAGCCGCGACCGACATTTTTGTGGAAGGTGAGGCGCGTCATTATTTTGGTGAACCCAAGTTTGAAACCGGTGGTGCCACATTGCGCATCAGTGGCGCAATGTCAGCAGGTGAGTTGCAGGCCAGTCGCTTGCGCATCACAGTCCTGTTGGAAAACGCAGCGCTTGAGCAGATGGTAACAGTGGGTTAATCTGCTGCTTCAAACAAAGGAAAATGCAATGACCATCAAGATTGGCGATAGCCTACCACAAACTGAATTTTTAACGCCAGGTCCGGATGGCCCCATAAAACTTTCAACCGATGATGTGTTCAAAGGTAAAAAAGTGGTTCTGTTTGCACTTCCTGGCGCTTTTACCCCAACCTGCGATGCAATGCATTTACCGGGCTATCTCATCGACCATGATGCACTCAAAGCCAAGGGCGTAGACGCAATCGCCTGCACGGCCACCAACGACATTCACGTTATGAAAGCCTGGGGCAAGGCCACTGCGTCCGAAGGCAAAATCATGATGCTGGCCGACGGCAACGCCACCTTCGCCAAAGCCTGTGGCCTCGACAAAGACCTGTCTCAATTTAACATGGGACATCGCTCCAGCCGCTATTCGATGATTGTCGAAAACGGCGTCGTCAAAGCCCTCAATGTGGAAACTGCATCAGGTGTAAACGTGTCGGGGTCTGAGACGATTTTAGGGCAGTTGTGAGTTAGTCCCTCATCCCCCTTCGGGACCTTCTCCCGATAGAAGAAACGGGAGAAGGCGAAAAATTTGGAAGCCTTCTCCCGCTCTTTGCGCGGGAGAAGGTGCCCGAAGGGCGGATGAGGGAGTACCATTCACCTCTTAAACGGTCGCATGCCCTCACGCGCCAATTCGTCAGCCCGTTCATTATCGGGATGGCCGTCATGGCCTTTCACCCAATGCCATGAAATGGTGTGGCGCTTGATCGCCTCATCAAGCGCCTGCCATAATTCAACATTCTTGACGGGCTTCTTGGCAGCGGTTTTCCAGCCGTTTTTCTTCCAGCCATGAATCCACTTGGTAATGCCGTCCTTCACATATTGTGAGTCAACGTGCATTTCCACAACGCAGGCACGCTTTAATGCATTCAGCGCCTCCACAGCCGCCTGAATTTCCATGCGGTTGTTGGTGGTGTCGGACGCACCACCATTCAGTTCCTTGCGTGTGCCGTTATAGTCGAGAATAGCGCCCCAGCCACCAGGCCCCGGATTGCCCGAACAGGCCCCGTCTGTGTGAATAACAACGGTCATACTGGTGCAGAAACGTCGCGCAATTCGCGCGGCAATTTGAACGACACATTCTCTTCACGCAGCACAACCTTTTCCACCACCACGTCGTAATGCAAACGGAACGCATCGATGATTTCATTCACCAACACCTCTGGTGCTGAAGCACCGGCGGTCAAGCCAATCGTCTTCAAACCTTGCAAGCTTGACCAATCCAAATCCTCGGCCCGCTGCACCAGTTCTCCACGCGGGCAACCATTTTTCACACCCACCTCAACCAAACGCCTGGAGTTCGACGAATTGGGCGCACCCACCACCAGCAACAATTCGATTCTCTCAGCGATGGACTTCACTGCATCTTGCCGGTTGGTCGTGGCGTAACAAATATCTTCCTTGAACGGTCCGGTGATCGCCGGAAAACGCCGCCGCAACACATCAATCACATCCTTGGTGTCATCAACAGAGAGTGTGGTCTGCGTGACATAAGCCAGCCTCTCAACATCGCGCACCTGCAACGCCTCCGCATCCTCAACCGTCTCAATCAACGTCATCGCCCCTTCAGGCAATTGCCCCATGGTGCCCACGACTTCAGGGTGGTTTTTGTGACCGATCAGGATAATCTCAAGCCCTTGGTTGAAGTGGCGCTGCGCTTCCATATGCACCTTCGTGACCAGCGGGCAGGTGGCATCCAATTGGAACATTTTACGTCGATCAGCTTCGGCCGGAATCGCCTTCGGCACACCATGGGCCGAGAACACCACCGGAAAATCCCCCGTTGGAATCTCGCTGAGTTCCTTCACAAAAATCGCCCCCTTGGCCTTCAAGCCATCCACCACAAATTTGTTATGCACAATCTCATGCCGCACATAAACCGGAGCGCCATAAAGCTCGAGCGCACGCTCAACAATATCAATGGCGCGCACAACTCCAGCACAAAACCCACGGGGTGCGGCGAGAAGGATTTTGAGCGGGGGAAGTGACATGAGTGCAGAAATGGCGATGTAAGGCTGCGATGTCAAGAACGGGTAGTGGGTCAGTTTGAAAATGGCCGGAATTGACAAACATAAGGAACAGGGTTCACCCAGCGGCCTGACTGTGTATGATGCTATTTCTGTACGTTGGAGCATCGCTATGTCTGAACTTGATATTTTCCATTTTGAGGGGGATCGCCCAAACTTTGAAGCCTACGGGCGTCAAAACGGTTTTAGGCACTGGCTTGCTTCAGATTTGGTTAAGATGCTCGATTACCCAAGTTTGGCCGCATTGAACAAAGCCGTCAACAAGGCAATCGCCGCATGCGCCAATCTTGGAGTGTCCATCAACGACAATTTCAAGGAGATTGAAACAGAAGGTGTTGGCAAGGATTGGTGCCTTTCTAGATTCGCTTGCTACCTTACGGTTATGAACGGCAACTCAAGGAATCCGAAAGTTGCCGCCGCTCAAGCCTATTTTGTAACCATGGCGGAAGCCTTCCGCCAATATGTGCAAACATCCGAAGGTGTCGAGCGCGTCTTAATACGTGGGGAAGTCTCTGAGAGAGAGAAATCACTAAGCACCACCGTCTTTGCACGTGGCGTTGATAATTATGCATTCTTCCAGAATGCTGGCTATCGCGGCATGTATAACATGAACATGCATGACCTTAAGCAATACAAGGGTGCCCCCGATGGTAGGTCTCTTTTGGATTTCATGGGCAAAACAGAGTTGGCTGCGAATTTGTTTCGAATAACCCAGACCGAGGAAAAGATAGCAAGCCAAAACATTCGGGGGCAAAGGCCGCTAGAAAAAGCGCATGAGTCTATCGGAAAAGAAATTCGCCAGATGATGGTGCGTAATAGCGGGAAGACTCCTGAATCATTACCATTGGATGGTGATATTAGAGACGTAAAATCAGGGTTAAAGAAAGCTGGCAAGGAATTTGCCAAGATTGATGGACCGAAAAAGAAGTGACCGACAACAAGCCAAAACGCCCGCGTGATGTTTCCCAGCTTGCCAAGATGATGGTGGATATTGCTAGTGGGGAAAAAACGAAAGACGCAGAAAAAGAGAAGGCCCTCAAGCGAAAGCCTTCTCTCAAAAAGAAGTAGCTGTTATCTACCTTAAAGACCTTTTCCGTCGTCAGTCTCATTTTTGTAGTCCAGCGGCAACAGGATTGTTTCGTTATATTTTGGGTGTATGCGATCCATCTTCTGTATGAAATCTTCCCATTTTTCGCTCAGCTTCATCAAGGTAACAACAGAACCAAGATGTTCTCGCAATTTCGGATACCCCGTATGTTGAGTTAGTTTTTGAAAGTATTTTGCAGTTGGTCGTCCGGCTTCATTTCTCGGAACCCCCCGCTGCAATTCGTCTCTCACCCCAGGTGCAAGGCGATCATAAACAATGTTGTTTGTGAGAACGCCAAAATATTGAGGGCGTTTGACGTTTTTGGGGTCATAACCCAATCCACGAAGGCGAAACATTTCCTGATAGAAGTCACTTGGAAATGTGCGCAACCAAGGCTGCAATTCTGTTGCAATAAAGGCGTCAAGAATACGAGCGAGGGCGTCTTTTGTGCGATCTTTTTGATACCCCGTGGCTTCGTCGATCAGCGCTATAATGCCAATCCGCGCAAAACCTCGAATAAGCAGTTCGCAACGTTCTGCAAAGTGTGTTTGGCTTGGCAGCAATGCTCCGGGGACCCTACGAGCAGCCAAAATTACATCGCAAATATCTGCTAGAATTGTTGCCTCATACCCGTAGACCGTTCTGCCCCGGCCTAAACTAAACTTGATCGGGTTTCGGATTCGGTCTGCCAATCCTTTTGTGTCAACCCCGCGCTGCGTTAATCCGTCCATAAACACCGCAAGCCGCTGGTCGCCACCACGCGCCCCGCCACTTAACGACATGCCAATACCGCCTTGAATGCCTCGCTGGGAGATAACGCGGGTTTCATCTTCGAGAACGTAACAAGGAATTTGGATATCACCGATTGCTAGCGGGTGGTCATCTGATCCGTGGGTGACCTTTCTAACATCTCCATTTTCCCAGCGGGCGGCGGCGGCGGTTTTTGCTCGCTTCATCTTTTCTTCATCTGACATTTGTTGTGCACGGGCAATGCCGCCCAGCGCGCGGCCACTTGGTATTTTCATACGGTTCACTCCTTTTCCATGCTTGCATAATAGCCTTTTCGGAATATATTGCAAGCATTATATTTTTTAATGCTTGCAATATTGGCGTGCACATGCTTTGTTGAATTTATGAAAATACTTGATCGCCAAGCCCGTGCTCAAATCATTCACCTTCTCTGTGAGGGCAACTCTATCCGCTCGGTCACGCGGTTGACGGGCACCAGCAAAAACACAGTGATCAAGCTGTTGATTGATGCTGGCAAGGCTTGCATGGCTTTTCATGATGCCAATGTCCGTGACGTGAAGTCCAAGCGCGTTCAGGTCGATGAAATTTGGTCATTCACCTATGCCAAGCAAAAGAACGTTGCCCGCGCCGTTGCTGCACCGGATGGCGCGGGTGACACTTGGACTTGGACGGCAATTGATGCCGACAGCAAGATGATCTTGTCCTACTTTGTTGGCGGTCGTGATGGCGAATGCGCCATGTGGTTTGTGGATGATTTGCGCTCACGTCTTGCTGGGCGCATTCAGCTTACCAGCGATGGTCACAAGGCGTACTTAGAAGCTGTTGAAGGCGCGTTCGGTGGCGACATTGACTACGCCATCCTGCACAAGGTCTATGGCGCGTCTCACGAAAGCGCCAAGGGCCGTTACAGCCCTGCTGAGTGCATAGGGATTGAAAAGAAGCGCATCGAAGGCGAACCCGACCCTAAGCATGTCAGCACGTCCTATGTGGAACGTAGCAACCTCACCATGCGGATGCATATGCGCCGCTTCACACGGTTGACCAATGGTTTTTCAAAGAAAGTTGAAAACCACGCTTACGCTGTTGCCCTTCACATGATGTACTACAACTTTGTGAAGCTGCATTCCAAGTTGCGCATGTCGCCAGCAATGGCCGCTGGCGTATCGACCAAGCTTTGGGAAATTGGTGATATTGTTGGACTTGTCGAAGCACAGGAAGCCACGGCAGACCGGACGCGCGGCCCTTACAAAAAGTCCAGTCAGGCTGCAACGCGATGATGAAGGGCCATGCTGTAAATCTCCATTAAGCGCGATGCTGACTCGTAATCAGGGCATTTGGCAAGAACCTTAGAGCATTTCTGAGGGGATACGCCGCCCACAGACTCAAACACGAAGTAGCCGAAGTCATCCCCCAAGCCGTCCACGCCGCTGGCTTCAATTGCCTCTTTGGAAAGAGGGGAAAGAACAATATACTTGTTGAGTCCTATTTTTATACTGAAAGCTGCATCATCCATGGCCGAACCCACCTTTGATTATGATGTCTACAACACTCCGCGAATCGGACCAATAGAATTTGGCGAGTTTGTGGCGTCCGAAGCTTCTGGGCGAGAGTCCGTGGCGAGGTCCGCCAAATACGCACGGCGCGGACCTCGAACGCGAGCTTGGTTTGCGCGTCAGCATATTGGATCATTTCTCACCAGCCCAGTGAGGAAAATTGGCGATCTCGATGCAGCGCTCGCACAGGCGCGAAGTGATGCGAAGAATGAGTCTTTGCCCGACCAGAAACAAGCCGATGCTGGCGCGAGTGCCGAATGCCTGGACACCTTCATAAAAAACCTCAACATCCTGAATATCGCTGGCAAGGATATTGTCGGGCTACCAGACGAGCAATTTCCGGTGACTTTGGGGCTACTCCGCATTCAAATTGATTTTGCCTGCCTGCTCAAATCAACATCCAAAAAAGATAAAATTGAGAAGGTTGGCGCGATCTTTCTTAACACGCAAAAAGGGAAGGGCTTAGGACAAAAAGATGACGCCAAAGCCAAAAGGAACAAGGCGGGGGAAACTGTCGCACTCCTTGTATTCAAGCGCTTGATGGATGAGTTTTCTGATATTGGGGAGCCAATGCAAGAGGATGCCATTCACTTGTACGTTCGAGCGGGCCATTTGTGGAGCGCCCCGATTGCGTATGCCAATCGGCTGAAAAACCTTGAAGCCGAAAGCAGAATACTTGCGTCATTGTGGGATAGTGTCAATCCGCCGCCCGACTTCAACCCAGACAAAGCAAAGTACCACGACTAATTTCAGACTGACCCACTACCCAAGAACGACGAGCCTTGACTTATCTGTACCGAAGCCTAGCTTGCCCCCATAACCGCCCGCTGCGGGAGAGACTGGTCAACCCAGCGCCGAAGGAGCAACCGCCCCGGAAACTCTCAGGCAAAAGGACCGCGTGGGCGATGTTGTACACTCTGGAGAGCAGATAGCGCGAGCTAGCTCACCGAAGGAGAAAGTTTCGTCGTGTGGCGGAATGAAAACTCTCAGGTTCCTGACAGAGGGGGCAAGTTTGCGATTACGTCGCGAACTTGGGCCTTATTGTCAGGAGAGTGAAGTGAACGAAACCCTACATCGTACAGCATTGCACCAACAACACGTGGCGCTTGACGCCAAGATGGTGCCCTTCGCTGGCTATGACATGCCCGTGCAATACCCGACAGGCGTGATGACCGAACACAACTGGACCCGCGACCATGCCGGGCTCTTCGACGTGTCGCACATGGGGCAATGTTTTATCAGCGCGCCGGATTTTGACACCGCCTGCACGGCCTTGGAAAAAATTGTGCCTGCTGATCTTCGCAGCCTTGTGCCCGGCCAGCAACGGTATTCGCAATTGCTCAATGAATCCGGCGGCATACTCGACGATTTGATGATCACCCGTTCGGCCTCAATGACAGGCTTTTATGTGGTGGTGAATGCCGGGCGCAAACTCGGCGACTACGCCCATCTCATGTCCAATCTGCCGGATGTTGTTGAACTGAAAATCTGGGACGATGTGGCTTTGTTGGCGCTGCAAGGCCCAGAGGCCGAAGCCGTGTTATCAAAGCTTGACGCAAAAGCCAGGGACATCGCTTTCATGAGTTCTGCACAACTATCGCTGGACGGCGTCAAAGCTCATGTTTCCCGCTCGGGATATACCGGCGAAGATGGTTTTGAAATTTCAGTCAGCGCACAAGACGCTGTGAAAGTTTGGCAGCTCTTGTTGGCCAATGACGCCGTAAAACCCATTGGCCTCGGCGCGCGCGACTCGCTGCGCCTCGAAGCAGGCTTGTGCCTCTACGGCCATGACATCGACGAAACCACTTCGCCCAACGAAGCGGGACTCATGTGGTCCATCGCCAAACGCCGTCGTGAGGAGGGAGGCTTCATTGGTGCAACCCGTGTGCAATCCGAAATCAAAAATGGTGTTGTGCGTCAACGCGTCGGCATCAAACCCGACGGCCGCGCCCCGGCCCGTGAAGGCACCATTATCCAAAATGCTGAAGGCCGCACCATCGGCAAAATCACTTCCGGCGGCTTTGGCCCAACGGTGAATGGCCCCGTCGCCATGGGCTATGTCGAAACCGCATACTCTGCCGTCGGCACACCACTGCAACTCATCGTGCGCGATAAAGCCTTGCCCGCAAGTGTGATCAAACTGCCGTTTGTGCCGAACAGGTTTAAGCGATGAAGCAAAGGGACCTCATCCGCCCTTCGGGCACCTTCTCCACGCGAAGTAGTGTGGAGAAGGGACCGGTGTTTGATAGTTGTCCCTTCGCCATCGTAGATGGAGAAGGTGGCGCGAAGCGACGGATGAGGTCCCTTCTCCAATACACATTCACATTCAACCAGGAATCCAAACCATGAAAAAATACACCACCGAACACGAATGGCTCTCAGTAACAGGCGACATTGCCACTGTGGGCATTACTGAACATGCGCAACAACAATTGGGCGACGTGGTGTTTGTTGATCTGCCAACCGTTGGCAAAATGGTGGAGCAGGGCAAAGATGCAGCCGTGGTTGAAAGTGTCAAAGCCGCCAGCGATGTTTACGCGCCGATCACTGGAGAAATCGTCGAGATCAATCAAAAGCTCGCCGATAATCCAGCCATGGTGAATGAAGACGCCGAAGGTGCAGCCTGGTTCATGAAAATCAAAATCGCCGATGCGTCGCAGCTCGATGGCATGATGGATAAGGCTGCTTACGATAAACTCATCAGCTGAGCCGTCATCCCGGCGAAAGCCGGGATCTGGAAGCTGAAAGATTCCGGCTTTCGCCGGAATGACGGTCCTTTTTGGAGCATGAGAAAAACATGAGACTATCACTCGCAGACCTCGAACCCGGTGCCAATTTCATCAGCCGCCACATTGGCCCCAATGCGCACGAAACCAAACACATGCTGCGCGCCCTCGGTGCATCATCACTCGAAGATTTCATCACCAAGGTGGTGCCGGAAAAAATCCGCTCGATTCGCATGTTGGATTTGAAACCCGCCATGCCGGAGCGCACAGCACTTTCATACTTGCGCAAAGCCGCAGAGCGTAATGAGGTCTTCACCTCCATGATCGGCATGGGCTATTACGGCACTGTGACGCCCAAAGTCATCCTCCGCAACATCCTGGAAAACCCCGGCTGGTACACAGCCTACACACCATACCAGGCGGAAGTCTCACAAGGCCGCCTCGAAGCCTTGCTCAACTACCAGCAAATGGTCATGGA